>CAVIXF010000013.1:0-19230 GCA_963646585.1 Candidatus Gastranaerophilales bacterium HUM_1
GTCTCCGTCCGCAGCTCCGTCCGCGGCCTTCGGCGCGTACCGCTCCATCAGCCGGTCTATGCGGAGCAGGGCGGCGGTGCTGCACGCGGATGAAATCGCGCCGTGCGGCTCGTGAGGAGGGTCTCCGTCGTAGAGTTCGGAGAACGCCCCGACCCCGTGCTTGTAGATGTCCTTATAGAATCCTTCGACCAGATACTCCGCCCGCTTGTAGTAGGACGGGCCCATCACCCGGAAGCCGAAGTCGATGAAGTAGTCGAGCGGGATGATCCAGGCGCAGCCCTGATGGTAGGCGAGGTCGCGCTCGACCTGGGAGCCCTCATAGACGCCCTTGTAAGCCTCGTTGCGCGGCGAGAGCGTCCTCAGCCCCCTGCTCGTGAGCAGCTCGTTCTCGACGGTCTTCGCGATGGAGAGCTTGTTCTCGTCGTTCACCGCCGAATGGGTGAGGGCTATGGCGAAGAGCTGGTTCGGACGGACTGCGCGGCTCTTTCCTGAATCGTTCACATAGTCGGCGAGATAGCCGCATTCCGGCAGCCAGAACGTCTTCTCGAAATTCTCCTCCGTCAGACTGCGGATTTCGGTCCAGCGGTCGATGAACTCCTTGTTCCCCGGGGCGTATTCCTTCTCCATTTCGAGGGCGAAGCACAGGGAGTCGTACCAGAAGGCGTTGGTCTCCACCTGATAGCCGGCCCTCTCGGTCACCGGGACCCCGTCTATGTAGGCGTTCATCCAGGACAGGGCGGTGCGCCATTTCTGCGCCCACAGAAGCCCGTTCGGATGCAGCGCGACCTCCTCGCGCCGTCCCGGGAGATAGCTTTCTATTATGCCCTTCACCGTCGCGCCGTATTTCTTCCAGACCTTCTTCGGGTCGGCCCCGAAACGGATGTACTGCTGCAGAGCATCCGCAATCCTCAAAGGCGCCTCGACCTGCGTCGTGCGGGAAGAAAGCCGCTCCTGATTGTCGGCGATGAGGTTGTCGAGAATCTCCTCGAACTCCTTCGCACCGGCCCCCGCACAGAGTGTCAGCCCCGGCAGCGCGGTGACCGTCTCACGGAGCAGCCCCGTCCCGAGCCAGGTCAGCCCGGCGACTATCTGCTTATGATTGTTGCGGTTGCATATAAGCAAATCGGCGTTGTATTTCAGAAGGTCGGAATAGGAGGTGATGTTCCCCTTCTTCTTCACGACGGAGCTGAACTTGCGCCCGAGCCCTTTAGCGTCCTCGACGGCGGTCGAAGCGGAGACGACGACGCTCTCTCCCTTCCGGAGCTTCAGCACGAACGCCCCCGGGACGAACAGGTCCTCCCGGCAGTCGAAGCCGCGGCGGTACTCGTCCGTGTAGGTGACGCCCTTGTACCAGCAGGGGGAGTAGCGGAACTCCGAGGCCTTCGAGAACTGGATGTTCAGGTCGGGGAATCCGTCGTACATATTGAAGGACACTCCGTCGGGAATCTCCCCGTAGCCGGTGTGCGCGTCCGGGTTCTCGCAGGTGAGCCTGTGGATGCAGCGGAACGCGAGGAACGGCTTCAGCATCAGCTCGCAGGACGACGGCGAGGAGACAAGCTCGTACTTCACCATCACCTGATCCGAGTCGGGGGCGAGTATGACCGACTTGCGCAGGGTCGCCTCCCCGATCTTGTAGGTCAGCGTCGGCACCGGAGCGGCCTCGAAGTCCACGATGTACTTGTGTCCGCGAGGCTCGTAGACGTCTCCGTAACAATGGATTCCGAGATTGAAGCGCCTCTTGTTGAGAAAGATGCTCTCGTCAAGTCCTGAAAGCAGAATGTGCTTTTCGCCTCCGAACGCGTCCACGGGAACTGCCAGCAGACCGTGATAGCGGCGGGTGTTGCAGCCCACTATGGATGTGTTGCAGTACGCCCCCGTCTTGTTCGCCCCGATGATCTCCCTCTTGAGCGAGTACTCGAGGTTCACCATCTCGGATTTGTTGAATGTCAGGAATGCCATATCTATCTATAACTTAATTTAAGTTTTCTCCAGTATTCTAACTTGCCCAATGTTCGTGACTTATCTCTCTTTTCAATCTTTTAAAGCCCACGCACATTTTTCCATCTCAACCCCCTGCCCCCCTATTAGGGGGATTTTGCGGCCTTTCGGCCGACGGGCAGAAGCCCTTGCCAAGTTTCGCGCCTGCGAAACTTTACCTATATGTTTATATTTCAACTACTCACGCCTCAGCACGACAGCACAACGGCTCGGCAGATAGAGGAATAGCGTGTCTTCGTATCTGTCGTTCCCATTGGCGTTTTTTTGCGGAACCGTAAAATGGGCGTCATTGGTCAGCCGGCCGAATCCGTCAAATTCCGGTGAATCTGTGGTGAGGATGTCAACCCACTTGCCTGCCGGAGCCGCAAATCCGTAATCCACAAAGGATTCGGTCGGGTTGAAATTCGCCGCAAATATACAATTTTTTCTACGGAAAATAAGAATTTTTTTCTGCTCGTCCTGCACGAGCAGCTCCGGCGCGCCGTCGAAAATGCCCTCCGACTTCGCCATCGCTATCATCGCCTTGTCGAAATTCCGCAGATACCTGTACCTCAGATAGTCAGGCTCCGAGAGCGACCATTGGCGGCGGGCATATTTGTACGACCACCCGTTCCCCTCCCTCGGGAAGTCGATCCACTCCGGATGGCCGAACTCGTTGCCCATAAAGTTGAGGTATCCGCCCCCGGCCGTGGCGAGGGTGACGAGGCGTATCATCTTGTGCAGGGCGATGCCCCTGTCGACGGTCGGAGACTTCGACCCCTTGTTCATCGAAGTGTACATCTCTGCGTCCATAAGCCTGAAAATCAGCGTCTTGTCGCCGACCATCGCCTGGTCGTGGCACTCGGCGTAGCTTATGGTCTTCTCGTCGGCCCTCTTGTTGGTCAGCTGCCACCAGATTTCTCCGACGCTCCACTGCTCGTCGCTCAGGGTCTTTATCCACTTTATCCAGCTGTCCGCGACGCCCATCGCCATACGGAAGTCGAAGCCGACGCCGCCGGCCGCGAAAGGGGCCGCGAGCCCCGCCATCCCGCTCACGTCCTCGGCTATCGTCAGCGCGTCGGGGTTCACCTCGTGTATCAGGATGTTCGCGAGCGCGAGATAATCGACGGCGTTCTCATCCACCGAGCCGTTGAAATAGTCGTCATAGCCGTTGAACGCCTTCCCGAGGCCGTGGTCCCAGTAGAGCATACTCGTGACCCCGTCGAAGCGGAATCCGTCGATGCGGTACTCCTCCATCCACCACTTGCAGTTGGAGAGGAGGAAATATTTCGTCTCGTCCTTGCCGTAGTCGAAGCAGCGCGAGCCCCAGGCCGGATGCCGCCCCTGCGCCCCCTTGTAGAAGTAGAGGTCCTCCCGGCCGTCGAAAAGGCTCAGCCCCTCGGCCTCGTTGTCGACGGAGTGGGAGTGCACGATGTCCATCACGACCGCGATCCCCTTCGCGTGGGCCGCGTCCACGAGCGCCTTGAACTCGTCCGGAGTGCCGAAGCGCGAGCTGAGCGCGAAGAAGTTGGAGACCTGGTAGCCGAAGGAGCCGTAGTACGGGTGCTCCTGAAGAGCCATTATCTGAAGAGTGTCGTAGCCGAGTTCCGCGACCTTGGGAAGCACGTTCCTGCGGAACTCGTTGAAGGTGGAGACTTTCTCCTCCTCGCCGCTCATCCCTATGTGACATTCGTAGATGAGCGGGTGCGGCCGCCTCCCGGGTCTGCGATGCCGCCAACGGTAGGGCTTCTCCGGAGCCCAGACCTCCGCGCAGAACGCCTTGGTCTCCGGGTCCTGGACCGTGCGGGTGACATAAGACGGAAGCCTCTCCCCGCCGCCGCCCGGCCATTCGATGAAGAGCTTGTAGAGAGTGCCGTGGCTGAGGAAGATGTCGTCGAGGACTATCTCCCAGTTGCCGCCGCCTATGGGTTTTAGGGAATATGCCTCCGACCGTTTCCAGTTGTTGAACTCCCCGATCAGATGGATCCTCGTGGCGTTCGGAGCCCATTCGCGGAACACCCATTTCCCGTCCGGAGTGCGGTGCAGGCCGTAGTAGAGGTGGTTGTTGACCCCCTTTGACAGAGAGCCGTCTTTGGAATATCGCTCCTTCAGAGCCTCGATTCGGTCGTGTCTGGAGTCGATGACCCCCTTGTAGGGCATAAGCCACGGGTCGGTCTCGTATATCTTCTTGATTTCGGTCATATGTCGTTGGCTATCAGTAGTGTTTCTTTCATTTGTCGAGAGAGTCCGGAGGAAAGTCAAGACTGTCCGCCGTCCATATTCAGAGTCCGCTCCCGCACCCCTCTGAGCCAGGCACGGCAGTCCGCGATGAGCTTCTCTGAACGTCGGATGTATCCGTCTATGTCGTCAATCGGAGTTTCCGGGTTCTCCACAGTCGCGGCGATTTTCTCAAGTTCGGCGACCGCCGCCGCGTAGTCGAATTTTTCCGCCAGCTGTCCATTCTCCGCGCAGCCGGATTTCTCCGTCACCTTTTCCTTTGCCATATTCTCGAAAATAATTGAAAAATCTGAGGCAATTTATTCTTTTTCAAGTTTCTTATTTGATTATGGAAGCGGCCCCGCTCACGGACAGGACCTCGGTCTCGACGGTTCCGTCCGCGAACATAACCCGAAGCCTGTCACCGGCCTTCAGCGACGACGACCTCTTCACGACGACCCCCTTTCCGTCGGCGACAAGCACATATCCTCGTTTCAATATGCTCCTCGGATCCGCCCCGGTAATCCTCGTCAGCAGGTTCTGAAGCCGCATCTCCATAGCGTTCAGGCGGTTGGTGAAAGCCAGCCGCATTCTCGAAGCGAACTCTCCGAGCCTCGCGTCCTCGTTCTCGAACATCCCAAGAAGCTCGTCGGCGAGCGCGGTCGGGGTCTTGAGGAACGAATACGCGACCATATCGCATATATGGTAGTCACGGTCGTGCCCAACCGCAGTCAATACAGGCAGCGGACAGAGCGCGATCGCACGGGCCATCGCATAGTCGTCGAAGCAGGCGAGGTCCAGAGCAGAACCGCCTCCACGCAGAATGAGCACGGCGTCGAAAGTCTCCCCGCACTCCGCAATCTCCCGCAGAGCGTCGGACACCGACTGCGGACAGGCGTCCCCCTGCATCGCCGCCTGGAACAGACTGACGTCGAACTTGAATCCGAACTCGTTCTCGTTCAGATGCCTGATGAAGTCTCCGTAGCCGGCCGCGTCCCCGGAGGACACCACCGCGAAACGCCAGGGAAGGACGGGCAGGGAAAGTTTCTTCTGCAAGTCCATAAGCCCCTCGTCCTGAAGCCTCCTGATGGTCTTCAGACGGAGATCCTCCTTCTTGCCGAGTGAAAATTCCGGGTTGATGTCGGTCACGGAGAGGGCGAACCCGTAAAGCTCGCTGTAGGTCACCTGCACCTGCACGAGAATCTCGATCCCCGGGCGCAGGGTCTCCCCGGTCACGGACTCGAAGAACGGCTTGACGACGCGCCAGCGGGACGCCCATATCACCGCCCGCGCCTTCGCCACCACCCGCTCTTCCTCCGTCTGCGAAAGTTCGAGGTAGCAGTGCCCCCCGAGTTTGGCGTTCACGGAAGCCACTTCCGCCTTCACCCACAGCCTCTCGGGGAACATCTCCTCCAGCCCCTCGCGCACAAGGGCCTGCAACTCCAGAAGATTCAAGAATTCCTTTTCCATACCGCAGAAACATCGGACGCGCCTCAGCACAGACCGCCGGCGCATCCTCGCAAATTTAAAAAATAAATCCGCAAAACACGCGGCTTCCGATGAAATTCTTGCGGCGAAATCCCCGTCGCATCCGATCCGCCCCTAATACAGGCAGCCGAAGGCCCAGAGCGGGATTTTGCGGAAGATTGCCGACTCGATGTCATCGGCGGCGATATAGGCGTTTTTTTCGCCCTTGATCTGGCCGTAGTCTTTGTCCGCGCCGCCGACCTCGACGATTATCTCTCCGTCAATCTTGAAGTCTCCGTTCTTGAGACCGCCGTACTCGACCTTATGCCCGGACGAAATCAGCTGGTTGCAGAAAAAAGACTCGCGCACCGTCCCGATTTCCGGAGTCCGGTCGGATAGGACATAGAGCAGGTTCGGGTTTTCCAGCAGAATCTTGTCCGGCTTCTGCAAGTCGGAGATTGTGTCGAGGTTCTGGAACAGACGGCATATCAGCTTCGACTCTTCCAGATTCCTGAGGTATTTCATCACCGTAGGCCTTTCCATTGAAGTCGCCCGGGACAGTTTCGAGATGTCCAGCTCGTACGGGACCAGCTGCGCCAGAATGCGGAGCAGAGCCTTGAGCTTGCGCGTGTTGCCGACATCGACACTTCTATATGCAGGCAGCTCATTGTCAATGATATAGTTCACGACATTCTCCACCTGAACCGGATATGTCCGTCGATTTTCGAAATAGAACGGATAGCATCCGAACTGCAGATACTGTTTGAAAGCCTCCACAGGCAGACATTTTTCCTTGACGGCCGCGCAATACTCATCCGGAGAGGAGAGAAGGTCACCCAAGGAAATCGCGTCAATCTCGACATTGCGGTCAAAACGCAGAAACTCCCTGAATGACAGCTCCGGCATAAAATACGGTATCATCCTTCGGGAGAGGTCGGCGTCACCATCGTTCAACTGAAGCAGGGACGACCCGCTGAGGACAATCCGCAGATTCTTGTGCGTGTCATAAATCTCCTTCACCTCACGGCTCCAGCCGCTGTACTTGTGAACTTCGTCAATGAAGAGATGCCGGCCGCCCATCATTGCGAAACTGTCCGCCGTGTCGAGCAGAGTGTGCGTGGAAAAATAGGAGGAATCAGCGCTGCAATACAGCACCTGTCTGTCTCCGATGCGGTAATTCTTCTTTATGTATTGCTGCATCAGGGTCGATTTGCCGACACCTTTCGCGCCCTTTATGATGAGCAGCCTTGACGACCAGTCTATTGTCGTCATCATACTTCTGACCGGCGACATTGACACCGCAGCGATTTCCTCGTCGTGCCTCTTAAACAGTTTGTCCATTGTCTGAAAGCTTTACTGCGCAAATATAGATGTATTTTACAAAATACACAAATAAGCCGAAAATGTATTTTGTGAAATACAAAATATGGGCGAATCTGTATTTTGCGGAATACATTTTGGGGCGAAAATTGTATTCCGGAGAATACGCGGACGGCAGGATTGCCTACTTCTGGCGGATGAAGATCTGGAGCGGGCAGCCGGTGAAGTCGAAGTTGGCGCGGAGGCGGTTTTCGAGGAAACGGCGGTACGGCTCCTTGACGTACTGCGGGAGGTTGCAGAAGAACGCGAACGACGGGCTTCGGGTCGGGAGCTGGGTTATGTACTTGATCTTGATGTATTTCCCCTTCCACGCAGGCGGCGGATAATTCTCGATTTCCGGGAGCATCACCTCGTTCAGCTTCGACGTCGGGATTTTCTTCGAGTAGTTCGCATAGACCTTCTCCGCCGCGTCGAGCACGTCCATTATCCTCTGCCGGTTGAGAACCGAGGTGAAGACGATGGGGATGTCGTTGTTCGGGGCTATGCGGCTTCTGATGGCCTCGACGTACTGTTTCATCGTGTTGCTGTCCTTCTCGACCGTGTCCCATTTGTTGACGACGAGCACGCAGCCCTTGCGGTTGCGCTGGATGAGGTTGAAGATGCTCATATCCTGGGCCTCGATTCCGAGGGCCGCGTCGACCATAAGTATGCAGACGTCGGAGTGCTCGATGGCGCGGATCGAGCGCATAACTGAGTAGAACTCAAGGTCTTCGTGAACCTTGCTCTTCTTGCGCATACCGGCCGTGTCCACGAGCATAAACTCGTGCCCGAACTTGTTGTAGAGAGTGGATATGGAGTCGCGGGTGGTGCCGGCGATCGGAGTGACGATGTTCCTCTCCTTGCCGAGCAGCGCGTTCGTGAGCGAGGATTTCCCCACGTTCGGGCGGCCTACGATCGCGAAATGCGGCAGCTCTGGATGGTCGTCCCTGTCCGCCGACGCGTCGTCCGGAAGCCGCCGAACAATCTCGTCCAGCAGGTCCCCCGTTCCTCCTCCGTTCGCCGAGGATATGCTCCAGACCTCCCCGAGTCCGAGGGAATAGAACTGGAAGGTGTCATACACCTTTTCCCCGGAATCGACCTTGTTGACCGCGAGCACGACCGGTTTGCCGCTGCGCCTGAGCATATCCGCGATTTCCGCGTCGTAGTCGGTGATGCCGGCGGCCGCCTCGACCATAAACAGCACGAGGTCAGCCTCTTCC
The DNA here is from genome assembly GCA_963646585.1 of Candidatus Gastranaerophilales bacterium HUM_1. Classification (GTDB taxonomy): domain Bacteria; phylum Bacteroidota; class Bacteroidia; order Bacteroidales; family UBA932; genus Cryptobacteroides. The sequence goes on from CAVIXF010000013.1 coordinate 8,241, forward strand.
ACGGCGAGCACCACCTGCTTGCGGATTTCCTCCTCGAATATGTCGTCGGAGTTGGAGGTGTATCCCCCCGTGTCCACGACCGAGAACTCAGTCCCGCACCATTCGCATTTGCCGTAGTGACGGTCTCGCGTGACTCCGGCGGTCTCGTCGACAATGGCCTGACGCATCCCCACCAGACGGTTGAAGAGCGTCGATTTGCCGACATTTGGTCTTCCTACAATAGCAACTAAACTCATAGTCATCGTCAATTAAGTCTCTCAAGTATTCTAACTTAGTTAATGCTCGTAACTTATCTCTCCTTTCAACCTTTTTTTACATATCCCGGTTCCGGCGGTTCGCCCGTCATTTTTCGGGCTTCGGGTGGAGGTCGCATCCCGCGCAGGCCCCGCAGCCGAGATCCTCGCAGCTGAAATCCTTTTTCCCGCTTTTCCTGCGCAGCATCTGCATCTCCTCCTCTTTCACGCACTTGATGCCCAACTTCTTCATATCCTTGTTCCTGGATATCTCCGTCTCCGGAAATTTTCCGTCCTTCCGGAATATGATGTTGAAGCCCAGTCCCACGAAACAGAACCCGACGAGAATCAAAGTGGCGAGAAAAATTTTCATATATTAAAATTATCGAAGTGCAACGCCGCAGATGCGCCGTAAAAGCTGTTATGCCTGATTTCAGAAATGGTGCAGATGCAAGGCGCACAAGAAAATTTAACCGGAGCAACCTTTGGGTTGTGAGGATTAAATTTGTCGCAGTGCAACGCAGCAGATGCGCCGTTTCTGGAATCAGTATATGAAGCCGGTGCTTATAGGCTCGTTGTTGTAGACCTTTTCAATGACCGAAGCGAAAACCCCCGTCATCGAGCATACCGTGATCTTGCTCTTGTCGTCCTCCGGCTTCGAGCTGAGCGGAATGGTGTCTGACACGATCACCTCCTCAAGCGCGCTGTCGGCGATTTTCTGATAGGCGTTTCCGGAGAACACCGGATGCGTGGCGCAGGCCCGGACGCTCTTCGCCCCCATCTCCTTGAGCACGTTGGCGGCCTTGGTGAGCGTCCCCGCCGTGTCGATCATATCATCAACGATGATCACGTTCTTGCCCTCGACGTCGCCTATCGCCGTGATCGACCCCACGACATTCGCCCTCTCGCGGGACTTGTGGCAGATGATGACCGGACATTCGAGGTGTTTCGCGTAGGCGAGGGCCCTCTTCGCTCCGCCCATATCCGGAGCCGCGATGGCGAGGTTCTCGATGTTGAGCGACTTTATGTAAGGGACGAAGATCGAGCTTGCGTAGAGATGGTCCACAGGGAAGTCGAAGAATCCCTGGATCTGGTCGGCGTGGAGGTCGCAGGTCATCACGCGGTCACAGCCGGCGGCGTGTAGCAGGTTGGCGACGAGCTTCGCTCCGATTGACACCCTCGGGCGGTCTTTGCGGTCCTGCCGCGCCCAGCCGAAGTACGGCATAACGGCGACGACCTTGTAGGCCGAAGCCCTGCGTGCGGCGTCGCACATAAGCAGCAGCTCCATAAGGTTCTCCGTCGGAGGGAACGTGGACTGGATGATGAACACGGTCGCACCCCGCACGCTTTCGAGATAGGCCGGCTGAAATTCCCCGTCGCTGAATGTTACCGTCTCCGCCTTTCCGAGTTCGAGGTTGAGGCATTCCGCCACTTTGCGGGCGAAATCTTCCGACGCCCTGCAGGCGAACAATTTGATCTGATGCTCACTGTTCATCTTTCTCTGTATTTTGGTTGTTGATGTTTTCCAATATGCCCCCGATGTAGTCGAGAATCTCCTGCCGTCCCGCCCCGGTCTCCGCAGAACTTACGAAACAGGGCGGAAGCTCCTCCCAGAACTCCAGAATCTGAGTCTTGTCCTTCCCGATCTGTTCCGCCAGCGCGTTCACTCCCAGTTTGTCGCCCTTGGTGAAGATTATCGCGAACGGAATCCGCCGCACGCCGAGCTCCATAAGAAAGTCGAGGTCAATCTTTCCGATGTCGTGACGCGAGTCGATGAGCACGAAAAGGTTGACCAGGTCGGGGGAGAGGTTTATGTAGTTGTCGATCACCTGCCGGATTTTCTGCCTTTCGGTGGCCGAGGCCTTCGCATAGCCGTAGCCCGGAAGATCCACGAGATACCAGCTCCTGTTTATCAGGAAATGGTTCACGAGCCGGGTCTTTCCCGGTTTCGACGAGGTCATCGCCAGCTTCCCGTTGGAGGTGAGCATATTTATGAGGGACGATTTGCCCACGTTCGACCTGCCGATGAACGCGAACTCCGGAAACCTCTGTTTCGGCCTCTCGGACACTCTGGTGCTGCTTCCCGCAAAAAGCGCTTCCTTGATTTTCATCTCTGCTGACTCGATTTTGACTCCGGTATCCCGGCCGTCGGGATTAAACCGCAAAGATAGTCAAAAATCCTCGAATCAAGAATCCGTTTCCCGGAGATATTTCGTTTTCCGGAGATATGACAGATTCCGCCGTGCGGCTTCGCGACCGTACGGCGGAATCTGTCATATTTGCGGCGTCATCCTCTGTCACTTGCCGACCCGGCGGCGGAGATACGCCCTGTAGGCGTCCCAGTCGGTGACAGGACGGCGTGCGACGCCTGACTCCGCAGCGGCTTTGGCGACCGCCGTCGAGACGCTTTCGAGAAGGCGCGGGTCGAGTGCCTTCGGAATTATGTAGTCCGGGCCGAAATGCAGCTCCTTGATGTCGTACTCTTTCAGGACTTCCTCCGGAACCGGCTTTTTCGCGAGCTCTGCGAGGGCGTTCACGGCGGCGTGCTTCATCGCCTCGTTGATTTCGCTCGCGCAGGTGTCGAGCGCGCCTCGGAAGATGTACGGGAAGCCGCTGACATTGTTGACCTGGTTCGGGGTGTCCGAGCGCCCGGTTGCCATAATCGCGTCCGGACGGGCCTCCTTGACCTCCTCATAGCCGATTTCCGGAATCGGGTTCGCCATCGCGATGATGACCGGATGCTCGGCCATCGACTTCACCATCTCCCGGCTGACCGTGCCTCCCTTCGAGAACCCGGCGAAAGCGTCCGCCCCGGCCATAGCCTCCGCGAGGGTGCGGATGTCCCTGGACGTCGCGAACTCCCTCTTGTATTCGTTCAGGTCGGTTCTGTCGGCTCTGACGACCCCCTTGCTGTCGCACATCACGATATTCTCCCTGCGGAGCCCGAGGCTCACGTACATCTTCGCGCAGGCGATGGCAGCGGCCCCCGCTCCGCTGATGACGAGTCTGACGTCTCCGATTTTCTTGCCGGCGATTTCCAGCGCGTTCAGAAGGGCGGCCGCGCTTATGATGGCGGTGCCGTGCTGGTCGTCGTGCATAACGGGGATGTCAAGCTCCGCCCTGAGCCTCTTCTCGATTTCGAAGCATTCCGGAGCCTTGATGTCCTCAAGGTTGATTCCTCCGAACGTCGGGGCTATGTTCCTGACTGTCCGGCAGAAATCGTCTATGTCAGTAGTATCGGCCTCGATGTCGACCGCGTCCACGCCGGAGAGCTTCTTGAACAGCACCGACTTGCCCTCCATCACAGGCTTCCCGGCGAGAGCCCCGATGTGACCGAGCCCGAGCACGGCCGTGCCGTCGGTGATGACGGCCACGAGATTGCCCTTCCCGGTGTAGTCGTAGGCCTTGTGCGCGTCCGCCTGTATCTCAAGGCAGGGCGCGGCGACCCCCGGAGTGTAGGCGAGGGACAGGTCGTGCTGGTTTTCGAGAGGTTTTGTCGGTCTGATTTCAAATTTCCCCGCAGGGAACGAGGCGTGGTACTCCAACGCCTGGCTGTTTATTTCATTCGTGCTCATATATGCTGATTTAAGTTTCTTGATTATTCTAACTTACTTAACGTTCGTGACTTATCTCTCTCTTCGACCTTTTTAAGCCCACGCACTTTTTTCATCTCACCCCCCCCTGCACCCCCTGTCAGGGGGATTTTCACGGCCTTACGGCCGACGGGCAGAAGCCCTTGCCAAGTTTCGCACTTGCGAAACTTGAGTCATCCGTCACCGCAGCGAGTCGACCGCCTTTCGCACCGAGCCGTGTTTCAGCAGAAGTTCGCGGGCGCGGCCGTAGTCCTCCATACCCGTCTCCGCCATTATCATCCTCGCCCCGCGGTCAATCAGCTTGCTGTTGGTCAGCTGCATATCGACCATCCTGTTCCCGCGCACTCGGCCGAGCCGGATCATCACCGCCGTCGATATCATATTCAGAATCAGCTTGGTGGCCGTCCCCGCCTTCATCCGGGTGCTCCCGGTGACGAACTCCGGCCCCGTGACCGCTACTATCGGGATTTCGGCTGCCTCCGCGAGCGGCGTGCCCGGATTGCAGGTGATGCAGCCCGTGAGCAGGCCGGCTTCGCGGGCCTTCCTCACAGCCCCTACGACATAAGGTGTCGTCCCGGAGGCGGCGATTCCGACCAGAGTGTCATCCGCAGCCGGAGAGAAGGCGAGAATGTCCGTCCATCCCTGCTCCGGATCGTCCTCCGCCCCCTCGACCGCCTTCCTTATCGCCCCGTCGCCGCCGGCTATAAGCCCGACCACCAGGTCCGGCGAAGCCCCGAAGGTCGGCGGAATCTCGGAAGCGTCCACCACCCCGAGCCGCCCGCTCGTCCCCGCGCCGATGTAAAAGAGCCTTCCGCCGCGCCTCATCCTCGCGACGACACCCGCGACAAGGCGGGCGATCTCCGGAACCGCACGCCCGACGGCCTCCGGCACAGTCCTGTCCTCGTCGTTGATGCCCTCCAGAATCCGCTCCACCGGCATATTCTCCAGTCCGTCGTAACGGGAGGCCTGTTCAGTCACTTTCTCCATCTTCGCCGCCATATCCCCGAATCATCTACACCAGACTGATGATTTTCTTGACGCAGGTTTCACCGAGTTCGGATTTGACCTCGATATGCTCCATTATCGACTTCACGAACGAGTTCGACTCGAACGAAGAGCCCCTGACCTGCTCGAAGTCCTGAATCCTCCGGGTCTCCCCGCCGTCGGCCCCGAAACTCGTCATCGCGGAGAGGCTGAACTCCTTGCGCGCGTCCTCATAGACGAGCCTGTCGAGCGAGACGACCGACTCCTGCCACCGTTCCACAAGCCCCATAATATCCTCGACGGAGGCCTCCGAGAGGTCGACCCCGTAATATTCCCTTATTATCCTGTACGCCCAGGTCCACTCGTAGTCGTAGTATCTCCCGTGGATTCCGGCGAATCCGGAGGTTATCTCGTCCGCGGACGAAAGCTCCCCGTTCTGAATCCTGTCCATCAGCTGCTCCACGGCGGAACGAGGGGCGATGAGTCCGGCGAGGTCCACCCAGTGCACGAGCCCCGTCGAGGAATCCGGCTTCAAGGCCTCGTGCAGGCCGGCGAGCGAGACGAACCTTGCGTTCATAATCCGGGTCACGAGGGAGTTCCCGAGGAACTTGTCTATCGCCAGACCGTAATATTTCAATCCGTTGAGCAGGGAGGAGTGCCGGATCACCCCGCTCTGGAACGAATATGACTCGGAGTTCTCCCCGGAAGTCTTCTGCAAATCCTTGAGGATTTCGACGGCCTTCAGCATCTTGCTCACCGTGTAGGGGCTGAGCAGGTTGTAGTTGATCATATCCAGCTTGTCCGGGTCCTTTCTCCCGTCTCTCTGCGGCCATTTCTTCGCGTCCCTGATTGTGCCGACGGATTTGAGGTTCGCGCCCGGCATTATATACGAAGTCCCCTGATTCTCAATGAGATATGAGAACGGGAGATTGGATGTGTCCTGATGGCTGACGTGGCGGCCCATCACCAGTGAGAACGCCCCCACCTTGGCGGGCCAGAGGATGTAGGAGTCCGAGGAGGTCTTCGCCCCGCGCTCCATAATCCCCTGATGGATAGGGCCGAGCTTGTACATATGGTTGCTCTGGTTGGAGCCCGAGCCGGCGTTCATAAAGGAGAACATCCCGGCTATCAGCAGGGTGGACTTGTGGTGCGTGACGGTGTACGGCCCGGCGAAAATCGCGCAGGCCTCGCCGTTCTCGCCCTGACAGTTGCTGAAGAACAGGGAGTCGGAGGCCGAGTAGCTGTGACCGAGGCGGCAGGACTGCCCGACGAAGCAGCGGGAGAGAGTCACCGCGTCCTCAACCGAAGAGCCGCTGCACACGATGAAGTCGTCGCAGATGACCCCCACGCCTATGTGCACAGAGGCGGCCTCGTTCGAGTTGAGACTTCCGTTCTTGAGCCTGGCCGCGCCCTCGATCTTGCAGAAGTCGCCGATTTTCACGTTCTTGATGTATCCGGCGTCGACGATCGTGACGTTGGAGCCGATGCGGCCGACTGACGAGGATACGCCCGCGACATATTTCCCTATGAGCCGCCGGATTTCGGCGATCAGTTCCGGGCGATGGCGATAGAGGGCCATTATGTAGGCTGTCTGCGCGGTGAGCCTGTCGAAAATCACCACTTCGCGGCCTCCGGTCTCGTTCAGCACGGAAGCCTCGACCCCGTTGCCGAAAGAAGATACGCCGTCAGTGAGTATTATGTCGACGTTCTCGATGAAGCAGCCGCTGCCTATCACATAATTGGCGACGTAGTTCTTCACGTTCTCTATGCAGCAGTCATCCCCTATCGTCACGTTGTGAAGTGTGGCGAAACAGATTCCGGAATGCTTCTTCATCCCGCCCGGAAGCGTGAACTCCTTGTTGAACGCGCCTATGCGGACATTTCCGGAGAAACGCACCGACTTGACATATTCCGGAGAGAATCCGTCCGACACCTCGACTCCCGACCAGTCCGACGCGACGCAGAAATTCGCCTCAAGCGTCCTGATCTCCTCCTCCGTAAGTTTCCTGTATTTTTTCATAAGCGATTGGTTTTGCCTCAAGTGATTATGGATATGTCTGATTGTCATCGGCCGTTTCCGCCCGGCACGAGGCTGTCGACGACCGGCCTCACCTCGTCGTAGCCGTAGCCCCTTCCGAGCGCGAACCTCAGCAGTTTGAGTTTCTTCTGCGGGTCGTCTCCGAGCGACTTCGCCTTGACCGCGAGCAGTTTCCCGAGCCTTGCGGAGGCCGCTCCGCCGTCGATTTCGGAAAGTCCGCTTTCAATGTCCTCCTTCGCCAGGCCCTTGAGTGACAGGATATGGCGTATCTTCACCTCGCCCCATCCGGAAATAGCCGACTTCTCCCGGGCGTATGCCGCGCAGTAGCGGGAGTCATCCACATAGCCGTCCTTACGGAGCGACTCGATGACCATTTCAGCCGCTGCCTCATCCCCGTCAAGAGCCTTGAGAGCCTTCTCCCTTATGTCGGCCGCGCAGTATTCGCGGCGGGAGCAGAGATTCCTCAGGCGGGACGTGAGTTTTTCTGCGGCGGTGTCCCCGGATGATGCCATATCTTCTGACTTAAATTTCTCAAGTATTGCGAAACCTCAGCCGCCTAAAAATTATAGCCGAAGCTGATGTAGAACCCGACGTGATGGATTATGTCCGACCAGTTTATGTTCGCCGTTATAGGTCCGAAAATCGTGTTGTAGGAATATTCCAGAGCCGCCCCGTATATTCCGTAGCCCGATTTCATATTCCGGAAGTCGTCGAAGGTGTAGAGACAGTTGAATATTCCCGTCACATAATGGTTCTTGGCCGGATTGAGCCGGAAGTCAGAGCGTATGAGGCCGTATTTCCGCTCCAGCAGCATCAACTTCGGCACGCCCATAAACGGGACCTGCTGCTCAAAGTAGCGGCCGGCGACCTGCCCGCCAACGGCGTTCGCGAACACGACTGACGGATAATTCCCGAACTGAAGCCGCGCATTCGCCGACGGGATTATCGAGAACATCCTCCCGAGCGGTATGACCCCCGTGAAATCGACCCCCACGGTATGCAGCCCGCCCTTCGTCATCACGCTCGCATAGTCCGTGAAAGTCCAGTCGTAGGAAAGGTTCATCTTGATCCCCTTTCGCGGGAAATATCCCCTGTCGGTGTTGTCCATACTCCCGTTCAGGTAGAGCCCGGCGTAGTTCATCAGGCTGTTCATCGGAGAGTGCAGACCGCCGAGAGCCGAATTGAGGAACGGGTCGGAAGTGTTGTCGAAGAACAGGTTGTTGTAAATCCCTATCTTCATATCGAAGTACGACCACTTCATCCCGGACAGGAAGACCTCCTGCCGCGAGGAGAAGCAGTCCAGCATCGGCCAGGTGTTCCTGTCGCGGAAGATCCGCGCCTGGGTCCAGCGTGCGGAAGCCGACGCGTTCACGGTCGGGAACGACGGGGAGTCGTAGGAATAGCAGACCTCCAGCTCCGGATTCAGGCTCAGTTTCGCGTCGAAGTTCAGTGTCGAGCCCTGTATCCTGTTGGCGAAGAGCCCCACATTGACCGCCGCAGTGACGAACTCCTCCGTGTCCGCCCGCACTCCGATTCCGAGCTGATGCACGGGGCCCTTCTTGCAGGTTATGTCGAGATTGTACGGTTCTTCACGCCCGTGAAGTTCGTAAGTGACATAGTCATACGCCCCCGTGGCGTATATCAGGGCGATTGCGTGGGAGATCCGGTCGTACGAAAGCGTGTCGCCCGGATGGATGTCCATCTTCTTCCGGAGAATCTTTCCGGCGTTCTCGTTCACCCCCGAAATGTTGACATTCCCGATGGCTATCGGCCGGCTCTTCAGGGACACCGCCCTCTTCGCCGAAAGCCGCAGGGAGTCCGCCCCTATCCTCCGTTTGATGGCGACGAGAGCCGAGTCGTTGTCCCGGGCCGCCTCGTAGCCGTTCCTTATCAGTTTCGCGATGTTCTCCTTCGAGAAGCTCAGCATATTCAGCCCCATAAGATCCGGACGTATGGAGACGTCGGGGATATGGACATTGCGTTCATAGACCTCCCTCTCGAACATATCCATACTCCGCGAAACGACGTCCCCGAAGTTCAGAATCGGCGAGTCGGTCTTCGGCGGAGTCGTCACGTCCACGCCTATTATTATGTCCGCCCCGAGCTGCTTCGCTATGTCGGTCGGGTAGTTGTCCCTCATCCCGCCGTCCACGAGCACATAATCCTCGTACCTCACCGGAGTGAACACGCCCGGTATCGACATCGTGGAACGCAGAGCCGTGTTCAGAGGCCCGTCATACCACACTTTCGTCTTTCCGGAGCGGAGATCCGTGGATACGCAGGCGTACGGAATCGGAAGTTTCACGAAATCGAGGGAGTCCTGATATCCGACCGTCAGGGAGCTGAAGAGATTGGATATGTTCTGCCCGTAGACATAGCCAGAAGGCAGGCTGCCGAGCAGATTGTCCTTGAAAGTGTGGCTCTCCCGGTCCTCGTCAGCCGCGATGTGCAGGTCGGCGTGCATCCTGTCCGCCCCGCTGACCCCGGCGGTCTCGCGCATATAGTAGAACGGAAGGGAGATCAGATACTTCTCCCTGTATTTCATCTGTCTGTAGGACATATATTCGCGTGGAAGCTTGTCCCTCATCAGCGCGTTCCAGTCAAGCCCCCTGACGATGGTGTCAAGCTCCCGCCAGCTGTAGCCGGTCGAGACGAGCCCGCCCATCAGTCCTCCGATGCTCGTGCCTATCACCACGTCGTAGGGAATCTTCAGCGAGTCGAGATAGTGCAGCACGCCGATGTGCGCCGCGCCCTTCGCCCCGCCGCCGCTCATCACCAGGGCCACCGTCGGACGGTGCTGGCGGATGGAGTCCAGACGGGCTCTCATTCTCGCGATCACGACGGAGTCCTCCTTCGGGGAGACGCTCCTTCCGAAATAGGTCTCGGAACGGACCCGCTTCCCGACATACTGCGCGGAAGCCGCCTGAACTGCCGGAACGGCCAGAAGAAGCGAAGCTATGACTATGCGGACGAACTTTTTCATTGAATTGACATATTATCAGGTTCGGGAACGGGTTACAGCACTTTTTTCATTTCGCACGGTGCTCGCCGGCGAGAAGCCCGCAGGCGGCGAAGATGTCCTCACCCCGGGAGGCGCGGACCGTAGCCGTGATTCCGGCGTCGTTCAGCCGCCTGCGGAACGCCTCGATGGTCTGCGGCGATGAAGTCCCGTAGGGGAAATCCGGAATCGTGTGGAAACGGATAAGGTTCACCCTGCACTCCAGACGGCGCAGCAGGGCGACAAGCGCGTCGGCGTGGCGCGGAGTGTCGTTGAATCCGTCAAACATTATGTATTCGAAGCTCACGCGCCGCTGCCCCGAGAAGTCATACTTCCCGAGAAGCCGCACGACCTCGGTTATCGACCAGGCCTTCTGCGCCGGCATAACGGAGAGCCGCTCCGCCGGGAAAGGGTCGTGGAGGCTCACCGCGACGTGGCAGCGGCTTTCGTCCAGAAAGCGTTTCAGCGTCGGAAGAACCCCTATGGTTGAGACGGTTATGCGCTTGGGGCTCCAGGCGAAGCCCCAGTCCGCCGTCAGCACCTCAATCGTCCGCATCACGGCGACATAGTTGTCAAGCGGCTCGCCCATCCCCATAAACACGGCGTTGGTGAGGGCGTCGCTCTCGTCCACAGCGATGAACTGCGAGAGAATCTCCGCCGCCGACAGATTGCCGTGGAAGCCCTGCCTGCCCGTCATACAGAAGCGGCATCCCATCTTGCACCCAGACTGGGAGGAGATGCAGAGAGTGGCCCTGTCCCCGTCCGGGATCATAACCGTCTCGACCGCCGACCGCCCGTCCGCGCCCTCGACCGGGAAAAGATATTTTCTCGTCCCGTCGACGGAGGTCAGCACGCTGACCGGAGCCGTCACGCCGACCTCATACCTTTCGGCAAGCTTCTCCCTGGCGGCCTTGGAAAGATTGGTCATCTCGTCTGTCGTCCTGACCTTCTTCACATAGAGCCACCGCGCCATCTGTCCGCCGGTGAATTTCGGCAGACCGAGCGCGAGAGCCACATCCTGAAGCTCCGACAGATTCTTTCCCAGAAGTTTCTCTTTCACGGTCGGGCTATCCTCAAAAATCCTTCACAAATCTATACCGATTTACTTACCTTATTTCTTTATCTTATTTTTTGACGCTTGCCT
>CAVIXF010000014.1:0-15532 GCA_963646585.1 Candidatus Gastranaerophilales bacterium HUM_1
CTCAAGGATTATCTTGCCTATCCGTTCGTCACAAAGGAAGTTGAGCAAGTGTTCCAGTTGACGTATCAAATCAACACCATTTTCCTTCCCTTTGGCAATGATCTCAGCATATCTTCCAAACCCAAAATGGCGTTCCACATCCGTGTTCTTTGAAAAGAAATCAAACAGAGGGTCGTCGGCAAGACTTGACTCTCTTGACTTTTCGGCAAGCAGAATGCTCTTGTTGGCAAAAAACCGTTGTATGAAACGGAAGAACCTTCGGTCGCACTCCCTGCTGCCGGAGTCGTCTGTACCTTCCGGCTTCTCCCAAAACAGATTCGCCCATCTGCCGTCTGTCAGCGATGAGAAATTGAGCCAGTAAGGAACTTTGCGTCCGGCCACGCTCATAGTCATCGATGTCAAATCGGCATATTCTTTCTTCATATAACCCACCAGGTCGGCCTTGAAATTCTCAAATGGGGTGAGCTGCAATCCTCGGGCATTCATCTTGATGAACAGCTCCTCGCTCAACCCGAAGCCGTTCAGTTCCAGCACATAGAATTTCAATTTCTGAAGAGCTGCGTATGTCGGCTTCACTTTCGCCTCGGAATATTTCTCGCTGATGGCATCCAGCATACGTAGCATTGAGTCGATGGTGGTGTCTTTGTCGAAATTCCTGCTGTACCAAGACGCCTTTCTTATGGCTCGGCTCGGCTTCTCTTTCAGGGCGATTCTTGCGGAGAACAGCTTGTGCAGAAAATTTGTAGATGAAGTTCGGGTCTGATACTCAAACTTGTCGAGATATTCCGGCATAGAGACCGCTTCTGCTGGAAGGCATTCCATCGCCGCCACATACCAATGTAGCAGAAACAGCGTGGTCAGTCGCTGCTGGCCGTCGAGGAGTTCAAACGACCCGTCCTCTCCGTCTTTCACAAAAGCGCCATAAATAAAGTTGAGTTCCAGCTCCTCGACTTTTTCGTCTGACAATGCCGAAAAGATGTCCTGCAAGAATTTGTCGCGGATGCTTTTCTGGCTCTTCCGTCCTTGCGCATACGGCCGTTGAATCATAGGTATGAGGATTCTCCCCACCTTGCGGCGGACTGGTTCTCCGTCCTGTCCCGCAACAATCCCTTCGGTCATCAACTCGTGGAACGTATATAGTTTGCTTGTCGTGCTCATCTTGATTTACTTTTGTCCTGGAGGTAAGAACCGCCGCAGTTGTGAGTATATGAAATCGTGGTATTTCTCCTTGTCTTCCTTTGTCCATCGGGCTCTCGATCCCGTGACATTGTCGTCGTCGAAGAACTTCATAAAGACATATTGCGTGCAGGGCAAAATATACCGCCCTTTTTGAGCATTTTCGATGACGTGTTTGCGTTTCTGTCTAAACAACGCATTCCCATACTCACGATTGGTGGAGGAGTCAAGCAAAGTCAGATTCCCAATGAAGTTCTTGTTCTCCTGCTCTTCACCTTCTTGACTTTGAATGATTTGTATCAGGTCGGCCCATTCGCCATTGTCCATCTTCTTCTGGATGGCTTCCGTCACAACCACCTTGCAGTCTTCGATGTTTCCTTCCACCCAACTTTTCTGCGCCTCTTTGTCTTTGAGTTCATTGGTCGTTGCCGAATCGATGTGCTCTATGTCCCAATTCTGACTTTTATAAAGGCCGTAAGGGAATTTGAACACATTGGCATCGCCCATATAGGCTTCGTTTTTCTCCCTGATTTCCTTCAATTGCCTGGAGAGCATATCTACATTGAGCAGCAACAGTATCTTGCGGAGATTGGGACGATCGGGATATTCTGTCACGATGCGTGGCTTATCACCATCTTGTATTTCCACGCACTTGTTTGGCAGAACTTTTCGAATATCGCCCTCAAGCATTTCGAGGAAATCCTCAACGGTACTTTCTGCGTTTTCGTTTCTATTGTCCTCATACTGCTTATATATCTCCGTCAAAGTCATACCGCTTTGGATGAGATAACCCACATAATTGTATATCTCGGGAGTGTCGTACCAGTCTTGAAGCGTATTGAAGGTATCTGTTATGTCAGTCCATAAAGCAGTTACCTTATTCTGCAATTCCGAAGAAGCCAACCCGTCAAGCGCATTGTAGTAAAACCTGAAAATATCGCCCGGCTCAATGTCGCTTTCATTTTTGTCGTGCGACTTCAGATAGGCCAGTTTGAGCACCTCGCCCATACGGTCTTCCTCGTCAATGCCCCTGTTGCATACGAAGCACCAGAAATCGTTACATTGGAATATGTTTTCCATCTGCTCCCATTGCAGAGAGACCTTCGCCTGTTCCAATATCTTGTCTCCGACGGCGAAATTTTTCTTTTGCAGGAAGAGCGCCTTCACGAGTTCTGTGTCTGTAAGCGGAATCTTGCCGTTGTTGATTCTCGTAAATTCCTGGACGGGGTCGATATTCTCATCGTTGCTGAGCTGATACCAGATGACCTTTGTCGGGCCGGCCTCGCTGATATTGGCAATCTGCTCCAGCAAACTGACTCTCATTTTTCGTTTGCTTTCGCCGTCACCGCCGTTGTAGCGTCTGTTCACTTCAATGCCTTTCCCCTCAAACCACTCATCTATATACTTGACGGCATTACATATATGTGTCGAGTCTATGTCAGAAGGTTCTATGCTGTCGCCTTTGGCCAAGGCATTGAGTACATCGCAAGTGGCTGGGCGTGATTCGTATACAATGCGGTAAAGTCGCGCTCCGTGATAGTCTTCCTCGAAATCATCCGCTTTCCCCTGATATTCTTTTTTTATCAGATAGGACAAAAGGATGAAGATGGACGTGAGCCGCTGCTGTCCGTCAACGAGTTCCCAAAGTTTGATTTCCGTATTGTCCGCATCTTCACCGAGCGCATTGGCACGCACTTCCTCATCGCAAATCTCTCTCACGATGACAGGTTGCAGACAATAGAAATTGCCGGCTCCGGAATACTTGTCACGGTCGTATTGCTTGCGGAAGGAATATAAGTCGCTGAGCAGTTCCTCCACCTGTTTCCTGTTCCATCTGTACCCGCGCTGATAACAAGATACATAAAAGCAGTTCTTCCCGTCCAGAAGACTGCCTATGGTTTTGATGTCCACCAGATTGTTCGCCATCGTTCTTTGTCAAATATCGAATATGGATTCAAGTCTCTTGACCTCCGCAAGAAGTTTTTCCGGATTCTGCGATTTCAGTTTCCGCAGGTTCGCCAGTTTCCATTTGACAGAAGGATAATCCCTGAAGTACGCGAACTCGAAACTGTCCCAGTCGGGCTCCGCGCTTTCAAAACTCAACAGAAATTTCTTGTCCTCGGATGTCACAAGAATGTTGACGTCCCGGATCAGTTCGTCCCTCGTCTGCTCAAAATCGTTGTATGTGAACGGCGTGTCGGTCATCCCGTCGAACTGATTGGCGAGAGCGTCGCGCTGGTCTATGAGGTTCGGTTTGAATGATTCGTGGATTGGCCGGTCACTGCCAAGCAGACAGAACAAAAGGCCCTCCCGAGTCTTGGAGAAAGGGTATTCCATATATTTCACGTCAAACAGGTCTCTCGGGTGTTGACGCGAAAGAGCTGCGGCGATCTTGCCTCCATAAAGCAGGGTCATCGGAACGATGTCTGTCTCGCAATAAAGGCCGAATTCTTCCTGAGCCTTTTCGCATACTGTCTTTCTGATGACGTCTCCGCCGATTATCCCTCTCTTTGTCTTATTGACCTCGATTTTAATCTGGCAGCCCTGATATTCGCAAAGCAGTTTGCAGATGTCCTGTTTTTCAATAACGCGCATTTCGGGGAAAGTCTTCCTTGCTTTGACCGCAATGGAGCCCAAGTGTTCGTTGATGTGTGAGAGGCTTGAGCTGCGGTCTTCCAATGGAATGTATGTCAGATCAATATCCACTGACATCCGCGGCAGGTTGCATACAAACAGATTGATTGCAGAACCGCCGTGAACTGCAAACACGCCCTCTTCCGTCACGATAGGAATCATCCTCAGGAGGACTTCCACCATTTTTGCATATCCTCTATTCATACTCAGCCAAATCTGCCGGTATTGTCATTAAATATTTGCTGACATATTCACCGCCTCCGGCGAGGTGACGTTTTCCGCTGCCGAGGTCTATCCTGCCCGGATTGAGCGAGTTGAACCACTGATGCCCTGATTTTTCAGCCATATACAGGAAAAGCCTTTTGACTTTCACTGACGAGCATTTCTCAAGAAGCTGCTGTACGAGCTTCGGCCGCAGGGTTGTCATCATCTCCATCACATAGTACACGTCCAGCAGAGAGAAGTTTGATGGAGCGAGATGCAGGCATTCCATAATGGCGCGCTCCGGCCCTGATATCGGGAGCCGATGACCTCGGTACTCGTATTTCTCAAGTCCTGTGTCCCCGGCGAATATGGATGTGGTGAAATATCTTACTGTCATATCCCATTCTGAATTCTGCAACCAGCTTTGCAGGCGTTCTTCTGTGGGCGTAAACAAGTAAGCCTTGGGCTTGCCCATCGCGATGAAGTGTGAGTATCCTCGTAAATCCAATGCGGACGATGCCCCTATGTGGCAGTTCTTTCCAAGCTGTTCATCGTATGACGCGACCGCGCCGAACAGGGTCGGTTTGCTCCCTTCCAACTTGTAAACGCCGGTGGCTATTCTCTCGAGCCATCCGCTGCGAACATATAGAGTCTGCTCCTTGCGGTCTATTCCTTTTGAGGCGAGCCACGAAGAGAAGAAAATGGAATCCTGCGGGACAGAATCAATGATTTGTTTAATTTTTGTCGCCATAGCGGTAATTATTACCGCAAATGTAAAGAAAAATAAGAAATTTGCAAGATACCTTCCGACACATCACATCATATCACAAAAATTTTCGCGGAACGCTTTCGGATAAGAAAAGTTTTTGTAACTTTGCACTCCATTTCTGAGCGCGGGTGGCGAAATTGGTAGACGCGCTACTCTCAGAAGGTAGTGCCAGCAATGGCGTGCCAGTTCGACTCTGGTCTCGCGCACGAAAAAAGGTGGTGACGAAAATCCGTTTCGTCACCACCTTTCTCTTTTGCACTGCTGGATATCCGGCCGTGCGGATGTCACTTGTCGTCCTCCTCTTCGCTGATTTCCTTCAGCTTCGCGAGCTGCTCCCGGTCGAACTTGCCCTGAATGTGCATCACGGTGCACGTCTTCTCCTCGAACATCACGAAATCCTCGATCTGATCCTTCTCGTTGCACTTGAGGTACAGCTTCATAATGTTCCCGCTCTCCTCGTCCTTCTCCTCCTCCGCGAATACGAATCCGTTCAGCTCGTCCGCGAGCACTCCGGCGATTCTCTGCGAGAAGTCCGCACGCTCCTGTTCCGAAGCCTTCTCCATCGAGAGCATAGCCATAGAGTCTATGCACTTCAGCACTTCCTTCTCCTCGTCCTCCGCCCCGACGGCGGCGAGCTTCAGCAGAAATTTCCCTATGGTCACATATTCCGCCCCCTTCACTTTCCCGGCGGCTTTCATCACCGGAGTGAGCGCGTCGGTCTTGGATTTCGCGGAGGCCGGCGCGAAGAACGGCGGCAGCAGCGTCAGAACTGCGGCGAGGATGAAGATTAACTTTTTCATATCGCGAATTTTACGGTTTCCTTTCGATTCCATCGGCGACAAAGGTAAGAAATTTTCCATATCTACCGTCTGTATAGGCAATCTTTCGCAAAACCACGCCGTTGCTTGCAATTTTTTTATACCTTTGCAGCCCGAAAAAAGAGAAATATATCATTAACTCCAGTTTCTCAGTGCGAAACTGGCAAGGGCTTCTGCCCGTCGGCCGTGAGGCCGTAAAAATCCCCCTGACAGGGGGTGCAGGGGGTTGAGATGAAAAAAGTGCGTGGGCTTAATAATGCTGAAAAGAGAGATAAGTCACGAACATTGAATAAGTTAGAATACTTGGGAAACTTAAGTTATATTGGTTAGTATGGAAATAAGGAACATCGCGATCATCGCCCACGTCGACCACGGAAAGACCACGCTCGTGGACAGGATGATCTATCAGGCGAATCTGGTCAGGGGAAAGGAAAATCTCGAAGAACTGATTCTCGACAACAACGACCTCGAAAGGGAGAGGGGCATCACAATCCTTGCGAAAAATGTTTCGGTCGTATATAAGGGAGTGAAAATCAATATAATCGACACTCCGGGGCATAGCGACTTCGGCGGCGAGGTGGAGAGGGTGCTCAATATGGCGGACGGCGTGCTGCTGCTCGTCGACGCGTTCGAGGGCTGTATGCCTCAGACCCGTTTCGTGCTCCAGAAGGCCATAGAGATGGGGAAGAAGCCCGTCGTCGTCATCAACAAGGTCGACAAGCTGAACTGCCGCCCGGAAGAGGTGCAGGAGGAGGTCTTCGACCTGATGTGCACCCTGAACGCCACGGACGACCAGCTTGATTTCAAGACGGTTTACGGAAGCGCGAAGCAGGGGTGGATGTCCTACGACTGGAGGCAGCCGACCACGGACATAACTCCGCTGCTCGACACCATACTTGAGGCCGTCCCGGCTCCGGAAGTGAAGGAGGGCACGCCTCAGATGCTGATTTCCTCGCTCGAATATTCCCCTTACGTCGGAAGAATCGCCATCGGAAGAGTGACCCGGGGCGAGCTCAAGGCGGGGATGAACATAAGCCTCTGCAAGAGGTACGACATAGTCCAGAAACAGAGAATCAAGGATTTGATGATATTCTCCGGACTTGGCAAGACCAAGGTGGAGAGCGTCCAGTGCGGAGACATCTGCGCGGTCGTCGGGATTGACGGATTTGAGATCGGAGACACGATCGCCGACTACGAGAATCCGGAGGCTCTCCCGCCGATAGCCGTCGACGAACCGACGATGAGTATGCTCTTCTGCATCAACAATTCGCCGTTCTTCGGCCGCGAGGGCAAGTTCGTGACTTCCCGCCATCTGAAGGAGCGTCTGGAGAAGGAGCTTGAGAAGAACCTCGCCCTGCGCGTGAAACCGGGCCCCAACGCGGATTCGTTCGTCGTCTACGGACGCGGGGTGCTGCACCTTTCCGTGCTCATCGAGACTATGCGCCGCGAGGGCTTCGAGCTTCAGGTCGGGCAGCCGAAGGTGCTTGACAAGACCATCAACGGACAGCGCTGCGAACCTATCGAGAACCTGACCATCGACGTCCCGGAGGAGTTCGTCGGCAAGGCCATCGAGATTTCGACCCGCCGCAAGGCCGCTCTCGTGCATATGGAGAACCGCGGGGACCGCACCCATCTCGAATTCGACATCCCCGCCCGAGGACTTATGGGTCTTCGCAGCAACCTGCTCACGGCGACGCAGGGCGAGGCGGTGGTGGCGCACAGGTTCAAGGACTACGAGCCGTACAAGGGCGAAATCGAACGCCGCACCAACGGTTCGCTCGTTTCGCTTGAGACCGGCGTTTCGGTCGCATATTCGATGGACAAGCTCCAGGACAGGGGGCGTTTCTTCATCGACCCGGGCGTGGAGATCTATGCCGGCCAGGTGGTCGGCGAGCACACCCGCGAGCGCGACCTCAACATCAACATCTGCAAGACCAAGAAGCTCACGAATATGCGTGCGTCCGGAAGCGACGACAAGGTGATGCTTCCGCCGCCGATTGTCTTCTCTCTGGAGGAGGCTCTGGAGTACATCCAGGAGGACGAGCTTGTCGAGGTTACGCCGAAGTCTATGAGGCTCAGGAAGATAATTCTCGACGAGACCGAGCGCAAGAGAAGGGGCGGCGCGTCCGCCGATGCGGAATGACCGGAATCCCGGGGCGGAGAATCCGGTGACGGGGGCTCCAAGGCCCGGCGGGGGCGCGAAACTCCCGAATAAAGACTGCTTTCAAACGGCTTCTCAAGCCGGGTGCATAAAACTCCGGGATAAAAACTCGGAATAGAATTGATTTTAGCAAAAATTATTTCTACCTTTGTCGGCTCAAATCTGTTTTGGTGTCTATATGGAGGATTTTTTACTTATAGCTCTGAATGGATTGCCTGCCGGAAAGACTGAAATCGGAGGCAGGCTGCGCAAGAAGTTCTTTGTCGATTATGGCAACACTGAAATCCTTGACGCTGACGTTTCAGTCGCGGTCGAAGCCGAGAAAAGCGGCGCGTACCTCGGGCTGGACCTGAAGCTGAAAGGAGAGGTGACGGTGGCCTGTGACAGGTGTCTCGAAGAGCTTGTCCTGCCGGTTGACCGGACTGTGCTTCTTGAAGTGAAGACAGGGACGGAAGACTCTCAGAATCAGCAGGAAGGCGAGCGGGAAGTGCTCTGTCTGCCGCAGGACTGCGCGGAACTGGACCTCAGCCAGACGGTCTATGACTATGTCTGCCTGAGTCTCCCCATCCAGCGTCACCACGGCGAAGGTGAGTGCAACCCCGACGCAATCAAGTATCTCTGCGATGTCGGGGGCGAGTCCCGCCCTTCCCCGTCAGTTCAGTCGCCGTCCGACAGCCCTTTTGCGGCATTGGCAGGTTTGTTTGATGATAAATAAAATTAAAACAGTAATAATATGGCACATCCGAAACGAAAAGTCTCGAAACAGAGAAGAGACAAGAGAAGAACTCACGATGTAGCTGTGGTCCCGACGCTTGCAACCTGCTCAAACTGCGGTGCAACAATAATGTACCACAGGGTTTGTCCTGAGTGCGGCTACTATCGCGGCCGTCAGATCATAGAGAAGAAGGCGGAGTAATCCGTCTCTTCTGCCGGGGTCCCGTAGTTCAACGGATAGAATGGAAGTTTCCTAAACTTTAGATAGCAGTTCGATTCTGCTCGGGACTACAAGAACACTTGAATTGAGGATGTCTTAACGCCGTACAGGTCTTGAGCATCCTTTCTTTGTAGAAAACGGTTATGACTCAAAAGAATAAAACGATTGCGACGCGCACGGAAAGCGACCTCATCGGAAGCCGCGAGGTGCCTCAGGACAAGCTCTACGGCGTGCAGACGCTCAGGGGGATTGAGAATTTCAGAATCAGCAATTTCCGCCTCTCCTCCTATCCGCTGTTCATAAACGCTCTCGCAATCACGAAGATGGGGGCGGCTATGGCGAACCGCGAGCTCGGTCTGCTGACGGAGGAACAGGCCGGCGCGATCATCCGTGCCTGCCGGGAGATTTTGGCGGGGGAGCATCACGAAGACTTCCCCGTGGATATGATCCAGGGCGGGGCCGGAACGACGACCAATATGAACGCCAACGAGGTCATAGCCAACAGAGCGCTTGAGATTATGGGGCACAGGCGGGGCGAGTACCGCTTCTGCTCTCCGAACGACCACGTGAACCGCTCGCAGTCCACCAACGACGCCTACCCGACGGCCATCCACCTCGGGCTCTACGCCACCAACATCAAGCTCGTGGAGCATCTTCGGCTGCTGATTGACTCTCTCACCCGCAAGGGGGAGGAGTTCTCCGACATCCTCAAGATGGGCCGCACCCAGCTGGAGGACGCCGTGCCTATGACCCTCGGACAGACTTTCCACGGCTTCGCCTCCATACTTGAGGACGAGGTGCGCAATCTGAACTTCGCGGCCGATGATTTCCTCACCGTGAATATGGGTTCCACGGCCATCGGAACGGGAATCGCGGCCGAACCGGGATATGCGGAGAAGTGCGTGGCGGCTCTCGGCTCGATTACCGGCTGGCCTGTGCGTCTCGCCGCCGACCTTGTAGGAGCGACGTCGGACACCTCAAGTATGGTCGGGTTCTCGGCGGCTATGAGGCGCGTATGCGTGAAAATCAACAAGATATGCAACGATTTGAGGCTCATCGCTTCAGGCCCGCGCTGCGGTTTCGGGGAGATCAACCTGCCGGCGATGCAGCCGGGCTCCTCGATTATGCCCGGGAAGGTGAACCCGGTGATTCCCGAGGTGATGACCCAGGCCGCTTACAAGGTTATGGGCAACGACGTCTGCGTCACTCTCGCCGGGGACGCGGCGCAGATGGAGCTGAACGCGATGGAGCCGGTGATGGCCCAGTGCTGCTTCGAGTCCGCCGACCTGCTTATGAACGGATTCGACACCCTGCGCCTGCTCTGCATCGACGGCATCACGGCGAACCGCGAACGCTGTCTGACCAACGTGAAGAACAGCATAGGAATAGTCACGGCCCTCAATCCGGTGATAGGCTACAAGAACTCCACGAAAATCGCGAAGGAGGCTCTCGAAACCGGGAAGGGGGTCTATGACCTTGTGCTTGAGCACGACATATTGTCAAAGGAGGATCTTGACAAGGTTCTGAAGCCGGAGAATATGATTCATCCGGTGAAACTCGACATCCATCCGAAGGAGCACGAAAAGTGACCGGGGGTCCGTCTCCGACGGCGGGGCTCCGGTAAAATGTCTTTCCAGAACATATTGATATGCAGAGATACGGTCTCATAGGCTTCCCGATTTCCCACTCGCTCAGTCCGGAACTGTTCGAGGCGGCCTACGGCGGGCGTTTCCGCTACGACCTTCTCGAATATGAGAGTTTCGACGAGGCGTTCCGTGTGTTTATGAAGTCATATTCCGCCGTGAATGTGACCGCCCCTTTCAAGGAACCTGCCTGCGAAAAGGCTAAGATCCGGAGCCGGGAGTGCGAGATTCTCGGAGCGGCGAACATCCTCGTGAAGGCTCCGAACGGGGTCAGCTGCTTCAACTCGGACTGCACCGGGGTGAGAAGCCTGCTTGAAGACTGTCTGGCGCGGCACGGGCGGGAGGCGCTGCGCGGCGTTCTCGTGGCGGGCTGCGGCGGGGCGGGCAAGGCTGCGGCTCTGGCGGCGTACGGCCTCGGGCTTGACGTGACCATCGTCAACAGGAACATATCCAAGGCTCTCTCCTTCGCGCAGCGGCTCAATGACTCGGCGTTCTTTTTCGACAGGACGGGCAGGACGGGGGGAGCGCCTTCCCGCAGGGGGACGGCCACGGTTCTTCCGATCGAGAGCCTTCCGCAGATTCTGCACAGGCACGACATCCTGATATACACCATCCCTTCCCCGCTCAAGTGTCTCTCCGACGGGCGGCCAGTCCTCCCGAAGGTCATAATCGAGGCGAACTACCGTAATCCGTCATTCGCTCCGGACGTTCTTTCGCGCAGCTCCGGAACTGTCGAATATATTCCCGGAGAGAGATGGCTCATACAGCAGGCGCTCACTGGCTACGGGCTTATGACCGGGGTGAACCCCGACCCGAACCTCCGTCTGCCGCTGCGGAAAGGGGATGAACCGCATAATGCGGGGGTGGAACTATGAACCCATAAATACCGTTTCCTATGTCACTGAACAAAGTAATGCTTATCGGAAATGTCGGGGCTGACCCCGAAATCCGCTATCTCGCCGGATCCAATCCGCAGGAAAATGTGAAGGTCGCCTCCCTCAGGCTCGCGACCTCGGAGCGTTATCGCGACCGCAACTCCAACGAGACCAAGGAGGTGACGGAATGGCACAGCATCACGGCCTGGAGAGGTCTGGCCGACGTCATCGAGAAATATGTCCGCAAGGGGACCCAGATTTATGTCGAGGGGCGGCTCCGCACGCGCAGCTGGACCGACCGCGACAACAACACGCGCTACTCCACGGAGATTGTCGCGGACTCCCTCCAGCTGCTTGGCCGCAGGGGCGACAATCCCGCCGCCGGCCAGGCCTCTCCTCTCCCGCAGACCGGCCCTGCGGACGGAGCTGAAGCCGGCCGGGGAACATCGGCGCAGCCATCCTCCGGGCAATGTCCGACCGGAAGCCCTGTTCCGTTTACGGCCGAAGCCCGGCCGGTCAGCGCTCCGCCAGCCGAGCCTGAGCCGGACGACGACCTGCCGTTTTGAATTGATTCAGAAATCTCTGGAAGCCCATTGAACAGGGGCTGACAGAAAAGCCCCGCAGGGACTGTGCCGGAGGCGCGAGATACCATTGCGGGGGAAGAGGTGAGAGGAGGTGACTGAAACCCTATTCAGTCATCTCCTTTTTTTACGTTAGGGAGTTCGAGCCCGTAGCCTTTCCGCCTGTCCTCGGCCTTGAGCCACAGCGCGAAGAAGAACGCCAGCACTCCGAAGGACGCGAAGATGACCATAGGCCAGAAATAGCCTCCGGTCGCGTCGAGCACGTTACCGATGAGCAGCGGGACGAGGCAGAGACCTATGTTCTGTACCCAGAAGATCACGCAGTAGGCCGAGCCGAGAATCTTCTCGTCGATGATCTTCGGCACTGACGGCCAGAGCGCCGCAGGAACGAGGGAGAATGAGACTCCGAGCGTGAGAATCAGCGCGAGCGCGAGCCATTTGGACGGGAACGCCGGAAGAAGGAACGCGAAGCTCAGGTGGCAGACGATCATAATGACCGCCCCTGCCATAAGCATCGAAGCGCCCCTCCCCTTGAAGTCTAGGAACGCGCCGAGGAACGGAGTGAGGCACATAGCCAGTATCGGGAAGACGCTGAAAAGCTTGGCCGCCGTCTTCGCGTCCACGGTGAGGGTCGTCTCAAGGAAGTTGGTGGCGTATCTCTGGAACGGGAAAATCGCGCTGTAGTAGAGGACGCAGAGCATAGCCACGATCCAGAACATCTTGCTGGTGAAGATTTTCCCGAGGTCGCTGAGGTGGAACTCGTCCTCTGCGGAGTGCTCATCGGAGACCTCTCCTGCGGCGGCGAGCTGGGAGTCGAACCTGCGGTCCATAATCGTGAACACGAAGTAGTTGATAAGTCCGACGAGCAGCAGGGCGGTGCAGAAGCCGAGCGGGGCGAGAACCGGAGCGTTCGAGAACTTGTCAGAGATGATCGGGGAGATCCACATCACCGCGAACACTCCGAGCCGGGCGATGGCCATCTCCAGACCCATCGCGAGAGCCATCTCCTTGCCCTTGAACCATTTGGCGAGCACCTTGGAGACGGTCGTGCCGGCCATCTCGCAGCCGCATCCGAATATCATAAAACCGAGGCAGGCCATCTTCGCGCTTCCCGGAAGCGCCACCCACCAGCTGTCAAGCCAGAGGCAGAACGCCGTCCCCTGGAACCAGGGCGAGATTCCGACGAACTTGATGGACGCGCCCAGAACCATAAGCCCGGCCGAGAGCAGCCCGGTGAATCTGACCCCCATCTTGTCGAGTATGATTCCGGCGAAGATGAGGAACAGGCAGAACACGTTCAGGAAATATTCCGACGCGGCGTAGGTCCCGAAGACGGAGCTGTCCCATCCGAGGCCTCCGTCGGCGACGGATTTCTCGATTGTCGATTTGAGCGGTGACATCACATCCACGAACATATACGCGAAGAACATCATAGATGCGACGAGGATAAGGACAGCCCATCTCGCTATCGGGTTGTCATTCATCAGTTTGTAAATTTTTTGCATATATCTTGTCTTTAAATTTCACGGACTGCGGCATATCCCCTCCCCGGTTTCGGATTCTTCCGGGGCGAAAAAACTCTGCAATTTAAGAAAATTGTTCGTAACTTGCGAAACTTTCGGCCGGCGAATGTGCGAAAGCAGTCTCGCCGCCGGGTGGAATAGCGTGCAGAATGATGCTTGAAAAGATAGATTCACCGGAAGACATAAAGAAACTTGACGTCCCGCAGCTCGAACAGCTCTGTTCCGAGGTGAGGGACTATATGATTGAATGCTGCTCCGTGAATCCGGGACATCTCGGGTCGAGCCTCGGGGCGGTGGAACTGATCGTGGGGCTGCACAAGGTCTATGACACCCCGCACGACAAGATAGTCTTCGACGTGGGGCATCAGGCCTACGCCCACAAGATTCTGACCGGCCGCAGGGAGGCTTTCCTCAGGAACAGGAAGAAAGACGGGATCAGCGGATTCCCGCGTATGGACGAGAGCCCTTACGACGCATTCGGGGTCGGGCACTCCTCGACATCCATCTCGGCCGCGCTCGGACTCGCGACGGCGGCCAGGCTGCGCGGCGGGGACGAGAGGGTCGTCGCCGTAATCGGGGACGGGGCTCTGACGGGCGGGCTCGCCTACGAGGGGCTGAACAACGCGGGGGCGAGCAAGGCGGACATACTCGTGATTGTCAACGACAACAATTTCTCCATCGACCGCAACATCGGCGCGATGCACGAGCATCTGCTGAAGCTCACGACCAACGCCACCTACAACCGGCTGAAGACGCACATCTGGAACGCGATGGGGGAGAACAGCCTCCGGACGACTTTCAGGAACTGGATCAAGAACGCCAAGTACGCGATAATCAAACGCTCCGGCGGGGACGTGTTCGAGTCGCTCGGCTTCCGCTACTTCGGGCCTATAGACGGCAACAACATCGCCCAGGTGGTCGCCACGCTTCAGAAAATCCGTGGTCTCGGCGGGCCTCGGGTCCTGCACGTCATCACCAAGAAGGGCAAGGGATACGCTCCTGCGGAGGAGCAGCAGACGATATGGCACGCCCCCGGGGCTTTCGACCCGGAGACAGGCGAGCGAGTCCGCTCCGAAAACGGAGTCAGCCGCTATCAGGACGTGTTCGGGGAGGTGCTTCTCGACCTTGCGCGGCGGAATCCGAAGATAGTCGGAATCACGCCGGCGATGGCCTCCGGATGCGGGATGAACCTGCTCGCCAGGGAGATGCCGGAACGCTTCTTCGACGTGGGCATAGCCGAGGAGCACGCCGTGACTTTCGCGGCGGGCCTTGCGGCCGGAGGGATGCGCCCGTTCTGCAACATCTACTCCTCCTTCTCGCAGCGCGCCTACGACCAGATCATCCACGACGTGGCGCTGCAGAACCTCCCGGTGGTCATCTGCCTCGACCGTGCCGGGCTCGTGGGAGAGGACGGTGCGACCCATCACGGATGCTACGATATGGCCGCCTACAGAAGCGTCCCGAACGCGGTCATCGCGGTCCCGGCCGACGAGGCGGAGCTGAAGAATATGATGTACACCGCGTCGGAGACGGAAGGCGGGCCTTTCATCATCCGCTATCCTCGCGGGGCGGGGGAGAATGTCCAGTGGAGGGACTGCGGATACGAGCTCTGCGCCCCGGGGAAGGGAGTCCGCATTAGGGAGGGGGCGAGAATCGCCGTGATCGCTGCCGGGCCGTCGGTCTACAGGGCCGAAGAGGCAGCCGCCGGGTTCGCCGCCGCAAAGGGGTGGTCCCCTTCCATATATAATATAAGGTATATGAAGCCTCTCGACCGTGAACTTCTGCTGGAGGCCTGCCGGAGCCACTCTGTCCTGGTCACGGTCGAGGACGGCTGCACCGCCGGCGGGCTGCACGGGGCGGTGTCCGAGTTTGTCGCGGAGAACGGCTTCCCGGTCAAGGTCACGGCCGTCGGAATCCCTGACCGTTTCATCGTCCAGGCCGGACAGCGCGAGCAGAGGGAGGAGTGCGGGCTGGATGCGGCCGGCATTCTGGCGGCGCTGGAGCGGGAAAGTGAGATTTTCTCTGAAAAAGATTAAAAATTTTTGCGGAATAGGAATTATTGCCTATCTTTGCAATCCCTTTCGAGGAAGTTGGCCTTTGCCGATGTAGCTCAGTTGGCTAGAGCACGTGATTTGTAATCTCGGGGTCGTGGGTTCAAATCCCTCCATCGGCTCAAAGTTCCGGAAGAATTCTTCCGGTGACATACTTGGGAGA
>CAVIXF010000014.1:15542-18283 GCA_963646585.1 Candidatus Gastranaerophilales bacterium HUM_1
GGCTCCAAAGCTAATAGAGTTTTGAAGTTCGGAAAAGAACTTGAAAAAACGGGAGAATACCAGAGTGGCCAAATGGGGCAGACTGTAAATCTGCTGGTTCATACCTTCGGTGGTTCGAATCCATCTTCTCCCACAAAGGAGAGTCTGAAAAGGCTCTTTTTTAGTGAAAAACAGAGTCAGGCGGAAGTAGCTCAGTTGGTAGAGCATTAGCCTTCCAAGCTAAGGGTCGCGGGTTCGAACCTCGTCTTCCGCTCCAATTAACGCCAGTGTAGCTCAGGGGTAGAGCGCTTCCTTGGTAAGGAAGAGGTCGAGAGTTCAATTCTCTCCACCGGCTCTGTTTTTTCGTGTATAAAACTTTTAAAAACATACAAGTATGGCAAAGGAAACCTTTAAAAGAGACAAACCCCACGTCAACATAGGCACGATCGGCCACGTTGACCACGGTAAGACCACTTTGACGGCGGCTATCACCACCGTCCTCGCGAAGAAAGGTCTTTCAGAGCTTCGTTCATTCGACTCCATCGACAATGCTCCGGAGGAGAAAGAGCGTGGTATCACAATCAACACCGCTCACGTAGAGTATCAGACCGCGACCCGTCACTACGCACACGTAGACTGCCCGGGCCACGCCGACTATGTGAAGAATATGGTCACTGGTGCAGCGCAGATGGATGGCGCAATCCTCGTAGTCGCAGCAACCGACGGCCCTATGCCTCAGACCCGTGAGCACATCCTTCTCGCACGTCAGGTGAATGTCCCTAAGATTGTCGTCTTTATGAACAAGGTTGACCTTGTCGACGACCCTGAGATGCTCGACCTCGTGGAGATGGAGATTCGCGACCTCCTTTCATTCTACGGATTCGACGGCGACAACGCTCCTGTCATCCGCGGTTCAGCCCTCGGAGCCCTCAACGGCGACCCTCAGTACGAGGCGAAGGTTATGGAACTTATGGATGCAGTCGACACATACATTCCTATCCCTCCGCGTGACAACGAGAAGCCATTCCTTATGCCTATCGAGGACATCTTCTCAATCACCGGCCGCGGCACCGTGGCAACTGGCCGTATCGAGACGGGTGTGGTACACACCGGAGACGAGGTTGAAATCGTCGGTCTCGGCGAAGAGCCTAAGAAGACCGTCATCACCGGTGTCGAGATGTTCCGCAAGATCCTTGACGAGGGTGAAGCCGGCGACAACGTAGGTCTTCTCCTCCGCGGTATCGACAAGAAGGAGATCAAGAGAGGTCAGGTGCTTGCAAAGCCGGGCACTATCCACCCTCACGAGAAGTTCCAGGCTGAGATTTACGTGTTGAAGAAGGACGAGGGCGGCCGTCACACTCCGTTCCACAATCACTATCGTCCGCAGTTCTTCCTCCGTACGCTTGACATCACCGGAGAGATCACTCTCCCTGACGGCGTAGAGGTCGTAATGCCTGGTGACAACGTCACGATCAACGTGGATCTCATCTACCCTGTAGCAATCAACGTAGGTCTCCGTTTCGCAATCCGCGAGGGCGGCCGTACGGTGGGCGCAGGTCAGATCACCAAGATTCTTGACTAATTACGCATAAAAGACGGACGGGGGTCATCGCAGAGGTGACGCCCGTCTTTTCACAGGGGAATAGAACAAGGGTAGTTCAGCGGTCTCCAAAACCGTCGATGTGGGTTCGAATCCTGCTTCCCCTGCCAATATCAAAGGTTACGATTTGGTAATGTTTAACAGGCGTCGCCGAAAGCTTCCGACAGGCCGCGCCCATTAAAGGTAAAGATGAGAAAATTCATTAACTACATCAAGGAGTCGTACTATGAACTGACCAAGAAGGTCACCTGGCCTACTTGGGACAAGTTGCAGAGTTCCGCTGTCCTCGTGATGGTGGCTTCTGTGATCTTTGCCATTGTCATTCTGGCTATGGATACGGTCTTCCAGTACCTGATGAAAGCCATCTACACGCTTTAATTAATTTTCAGTTCCGTTATGAGTGAAAATTCAAAAAAGTGGTATGTGCTCAGGACAGCCGGAGGAAAGGAGAAGAAAGCCAAGGAATATCTCGAAAAGGAAATTGAGAGGTTCGGTCTGAAGGACTTCGTCAATCAGGTTCTTGTCCCGACCGAGAAGGTCTACAAGATCCGTGACGGCAAGAGGGTCTGCACCGAGCGGCTCTATTTTCCGGGTTATGTGCTCATCGAAGCCGAGCTTACAGGCGAACTTGAGTACATCATCCGCAACGAGGTTCCTCATATGTCGGGCTTCCTGACCGAGAAACGGGTAAGGAAGGACGGCGGCAAGGTGCAGGAGGAGAGAATCCCCGTTCCGCTCCGCGACGACGAAGTCCGCAGGCTTCTTGGAGAGCAGGATGAAAAGGCCGGCAATGAAATCGAGACGGAGGTCGACTACGCGGTCGGGGACGCGGTCAAGATTACCGACGGCCCGTTCAGCGGATTCGACGGCACCGTGGAGGAGATTGTCGAGGACAGAAGCAAGCTCAAGGTGATGGTTATGATTTTCGGCAGGAAGGCCCTGCTCGAACTCAGCTTTACACAAGTAACAAAAGAATAATCAATTATGGCAAAAGAAATTTCTGGTTTCATTAAACTCCAGATTAAGGCCGGTGCAGCTAATCCGTCCCCTCCTGTGGGACCTGCTCTTGGTTCCAAGGGCTTGAACATTATGGATTTCTGCAAGCAGTTCAACGCACGCACGCAGGAGAGCGCAGGCAAGATCCTTCCGGTTGTCATCACGG
>CAVIXF010000015.1:0-17966 GCA_963646585.1 Candidatus Gastranaerophilales bacterium HUM_1
ATTCGAAAAGGATATTGATAGTCGACGACGAGGCCGACATCAGGGAGATATTGCAGTTCAACCTCGAAAACGCCGGATTCCTCACGGACACGGCGACGTCGGCCGAAGAGGCCCTGGAGAAACTGTCGCCGGAGCACAGTCTCATTCTTCTTGATGTGATGATGGGCGGGATGTCCGGCTTCAAGATGGCCGAAATCCTCCGCAAGGAGCGTCATTCGGACGTTCCGGTCATATTCCTGACGGCCCGCAGCGACGGGAACGACCTGCTCACGGGATTCTCCGCAGGCGGGGACGACTATGTCTGCAAGCCATTCTCCGTGCAGGAGGTGCTCGCGAGGGTGAAGGCGGTGCTCCGGCGCAGCGAACGGCCTTCCTCCGTTGATTCCGAGACCGGGGCGGAGCGGGAGGAGGGATGCATAAGGATTGACCTCAAGTCGAAGATGGTCTATGTGGACGGCCGTCCGCTGGTGCTCACGAAAAAGGAGTTCGAGCTGCTGAACCTGCTCGCCGGACATCCCGGGAAGATTTTCTCCAGAGAGGAGATAATCGGCGAAATCTGGAAGGACGCGCCTTACGTGCTTGACCGCACCGTCGACGTGCACGTGGCGCGGCTCCGCTCCAAGCTCGGAGACAGGCGCGACTGCATAAGCAACCGTTCCGGCTTCGGCTACGTCTTCAGGGAGATATGAAAAAGAACAGATCCATACGCCGGACCTACCAGCGGCAGCTCACCGGCTATTTCGCGGCGGCCTTCGCGGTGTTCGCGGTGACTCTCATCGTGTTCCAGATGCGTCTGGACCGGCAGACCAAGATACAGTATATCCGCAACGACCTCGCGTCATTCGCCGGGATACTCTCGCGCACCGACGACTACGCCGGAGTGTGCGGCCTGTTCCCGCAGGATCTGCGGGCGACCGTGCTCGACAGGGACGGGAACGTGCTTTTCGACTCGATAGAGGGCCTTCATCTGGAGAACCATTCCGACCGCCCGGAGATATCCCAGTCTATGAGGGGCGACATCGGCTACAGCATACGCCGCTCCTCATCCACGGGCCTGAGGTATCTCTACTGCTCCGAATCCTTCGGCGACCGCATCATCCGCGTCGCCCTGCCGTACGACAGCGACATAGAGCCGCAGCTGCGGCCGGACAGCGTCTTCCTTCTGGCTTCGGCCCTGCTTTTCGCGCTTTCGCTGCTGACAATCATCCTGCTCTCCTCGCATTTCGGCTCCGGGGTCACGAACCTGCTGATGATGCACATCCAGAACAGCGACAAGGCGGTGGCGGTGTTCTCGCCGGGGAGGCGCGTGGAATACACCAACTCCAAGTTCATACAATATCTCAGCGCCATCCTCGGCCGTCCGGTCAGGGACGTGGACGAGATGTGGACGGAGGAGTTCTTCGCCCCGCTCGAAAATTTCCGGGAGGAGAACGCCGACTGCGAGAAATACGGGACGTTCGCATTCGTCGGGGACGCTTCGGGCAAAAGCTACAGGACGCGCATACTCATATACCCGGAGACCGGATTTGAGGTGAGCATCGCCGACGTCACCGAAAGCCGGAAGGCCGCCGAGGTGAAACAGCAGATGACAAGCAACATATCCCACGAGCTGCGCACTCCGGTCACGGGCATAATGGGCTGCCTCGAAACCGTCGAATCCTGCCCGGATATGCCGGAGGAGCGGCGCAGGGACTTCATCCGCAGAGCGTACGTCCAGTCGGTGCGGCTTTCCGACCTGATCCGGGATATGGCGATAATAAGCCGCATCGAGGAGTCTCCTGAGAAGCTGCGCAGGGAGACTGTCAGCCTCAAGTCGGTCGTGGACGACGTATTCGGGGAGTTCGGAGAGCGGATCGCCGCCCAGCACGACGTCGCGCAGAACTGCCTCGGGGACAGCCACACCGTCTACGGCAACAGCTCGCTGATCTACGCCATTTTCCGCAATCTCGTCGAGAACAGCCTGAAATATGCCGGGGAGGGCGTGACAATCCACATAGAATGCTATTCTCCGGGCCGCCGCCCGTCCGTCTCCTCCGATGCCGACGACTCCGAGTACCTGTTCCTCAATTATTACGACACCGGGAACGGAGTGCCGGAGAAGCATCTCGCAAGGCTTTTCGAGCGGTTCTACCGCATCTCCGAGGGCCGCACCCGCGACGACGGCGGCTCGGGCCTCGGGCTTTCGATCGTGCGCAACGCGGTGGCGTTCCACGGCGGCGAAATCCGCGCCGTCAACCGCGACCCGCACGGCCTCCAGTTCTTCTTCACGCTGAAGAAAAAGTAACGAAAAAGAGCCGGCTGAATCCCAGCCGGCTCCTGTGCAATATCCTTGTGCGGATTGTTACTTCGCGATTACGCGGGCCATCTCGCAGACCTTGTTTGAATAACCCCACTCGTTGTCGTACCAGGAAACGACCTTGACGAAAGTCGGGTCGAGCTGGATTCCGGCCTTCACGTCGAAGATTGAGGTGCGCGAATCGTTGCGGAAGTCGGTTGAAACCACAGCCTCGTCGGTGTAGCCGAGAACGCCCTTGAGCTCGCCCTCTGAAGCCTTCTTCATCGCAGCGCAGATCTCCTCGTAAGTCGCAGGCTTCTCAAGCTCCACGGTGAGGTCCACCACTGAAACGTCAGAGGTAGGGACACGCATTGACATACCGGTGAGCTTGCCGTTGAGTTCAGGAAGAACCTTGCCGACAGCCTTTGCTGCGCCTGTTGAAGACGGGATGATGTTCTCAAGAATGCCGCGGCCGCCTCTCCAGTCTTTCTTTGAAGGGCCGTCAACGGTCTTCTGGGTGGCTGTAGCAGCGTGAACGGTGGTCATAAGGCCTCTCTTGATGCCGAAGGTCTCGTGGAGAACCTTGGAAATCGGAGCAAGGCAGTTGGTGGTGCAGGAAGCGTTGGAAATGATCTTCTGACCTGCATAAGTCTTGTCGTTCACACCGTATACGAACATCGGAGTGGCGTCCTTTGAAGGGGCTGACATAATGACTTTCTTCGCGCCGGCCTTGATGTGTGCGGAAGCGAGCTCCTCAGTGAGGAAGAATCCGGTTGACTCTACGACCACGTCGACGCCGAGAGCGCCCCAGGTGATCTGTGAAGGGTCCTTCTCCGCGAATACCTGAATCTTGTTGCCGTCAACGATCATATAGTTGCCCTCGACCTTGATGTCGTGGTTGAAATGACCGTGAACTGAATCATACTTAAGCATATAAGCAAGATAGTCAGCATCAAGAAGGTCGTTGATACCTACAACCTGAATGTCGTTTGAGAAGTTCTCAACGGCAGCACGGAACACCATACGGCCGATACGACCGAATCCGTTAATACCAAGTTTAATCATTTTTTGTAAATATTAAAATGTTAGTAAATATTTCAAAACATTCGCCGCCTTTCCGATTACGGTCCGTAAGGCAAAACCCGGATTGCATTCACAAATTTCGCGCCGAGACGAAGTCTCTCCGAAAAGCGGCGCAAAAATACAAAAAATAATGAAATAATAAAACTATCTTTGCGGGACAAAAATGCCGGCATTTTTCAGCCGGATTCATCAGGAGGGCTGCGTCAGGCAGGCCCCGCTTGAAGGTGCATTGCAAAACAGTTCCATTAAAATTTCAGAGGATGAGATACTACATCATAGCCGGCGAGGCTTCCGGAGACCTGCACGGCTCCAATCTGATGCGCGGGATATATGCCAAAGACCCGGAGGCGGTCATACGCTTCTGGGGCGGCGACCTGATGCGCGGAGTTTTCGTGGAACATCAGAAAAGCGTTCCACAGTCCGTGGAACAATCCGCAGGGCAGCCGGAGGGAAGTCCTGCGGAGAACCTTCCGGCAACAGTGCCGTTCGGGACGCGCTCCGGCGGGCTTGTGAGACACTACCGGGAGGGCGCGGTGATGGGCTTCGCGGAGGTGCTCGCCAAGGCGGGGAAGCTGCTCGGCAACCTGAGACGCTGCAAGCGGGACATTCTCGGATTCGCGCCGGACTGCGTCATACTCATAGACTATCCGGGATTCAACTTCAAAATCGCGGAGTTCGCGCACAGGAGGGGTCTCAAGGTGTTCTACTACATAGCCCCGAAAGTCTGGGCCTCCCGCGAGGGACGGATACGGAAACTGCGGAAATATGTGGACAGGCTCTACATCGTCTTTCCGTTCGAGATTCCGTATTTCGAGAAGAAGGGCGTTCCGTTCATATACAAGGGCAATCCGCTCGTGGACGCGGTGGACGGCTCAAGGGCGATGAACGAGACGCGTGAGGAGTTTCTTTCGCGCTGCGGTCTCCCGGACAGGCCGATTGTGGCGATGCTCGCCGGATCGCGCAAGAGCGAAATCAGCACGATGATGCCGGTGCTCACAAAGTTCGCGGAGAAGATGCACGCCCTGCCGCAGTACGAGAACTGGCAGTTCATCGTCGCCGGAGCTCCCGGACGCTCCTCCGGGGACTATCTCCCCCACCTTCACGGCCAGGACTATGTCCGCGTGCTGTTCGGCGAGACCCAGTCCATCGTGAGGCAGGCGGAGGCGGCCGTGGTGAACTCCGGCACGGCCTCGCTTGAGACGGTGCTGCTCGGAACTCCGCAGGTCGTGGGCTTCATTATGGGCAGCTCTCTGACCTACGCCATTGCGAAACTGATAGTGAAAGTAAAGTACATAAGCCTCGGCAACCTATGCCTCGACCGCTTCGCGTTCAAGGAGTTCATCCAAAGCGACTGCAACCCGGACGCTCTCGTCGCCGAAGTCCGCGCCCTGATCGAGGACAAGCCCTACAGGGCGAAGATGCTTGAAGACTACGCAGAAATACGAAAGCTTCTCGGAGGCTCGGGAGCCTCCGCCGCCGTCGCCGAAGACCTCACAGCCAGCCTGCGGTGACGCAGAGCCAGCCCGATTCACTCCCGCTGAATCACCAAGACTCCAGAACGGGTTACGAAACGCAAAAGCGAATTACGCTCCCGGGCCGAACTCTTTTGGGTATTATTTCGTAATTTTGCAGACATAAGTCTCAGTCGGGACAAAACAACATCGCTTATGGAAACAGATCGGAATGTCTCGAAGGCTATTCTGGAAGAAGTTCGGGAAATGATGGACAAGGTTATGGACAGAGTGCTCATAACCGACCCGTTTGTCGTGGAGAAGCATCATTCTTCAAAGCCCCTGTATGCGGCTCTCGTTCCGGATGAAATATTCAAGGGGTCTCATTTCGAGCGCAGATTCGTCACGCCTTTCGGCTCAATCTGGGAAAAGCTCACGGTGTCCGCGGCGACGGCCTGTCACGGGCGGTGCGAAAAAGGCCATACTGTCAGCGGAACGATAGGTGAAGTCAGTCTTCGCCGTATCCAGGAGACATTGAACCGTCTGGAACATCCTGTCAACGGAGTCAGAGTCAGACCGGACTGGGACAGAGAACTCGCCTACATCAGAGACGGAGGCGGAAGCCCCGTTCCGGTAAGCGTCGTCTGCGACATCTTCATCCCGAACGCGAGAACCGGGGAGAACTACGCATTCGAGCTGAAAGGGCCGCTTCCGAACAGCGACCAGACCAAAGTCAGCAAGGAGAAGATATTCAAGCTTATGGCGATGAACGAGCATCCGGTCAAAGGCGCATACTATGCGCTGCCGTACAATCCCTATGGAAAATCAAAAACAGACTACGCCTGGACGTTTCCCGCGAGGTGGTTCGATATGAAGAGGGATGACTGTGTCCTCATCGGTGAGGAATATTGGGATATGATCGGCGGCGAAGGCACTTATCAGTTTTTCATCCGGGAAATCAACAAGCTGGGAGTGGGCTATCGGGAGCGCATATACAGAGAATATCTCGGCATTGAACCTCCCGAGGGCTATGACAATGACATTCTTATTCAGTAATCATCACCTGCTTGTTCTTGTTTAGACGCTGTTTTGAAATGGTTTCCGATTTTAAATTCATAGATCTATTCGCCGGGATAGGCGGTTTCCGCATCGCATTGAACGATGTCGGTGGGAAATGTCTGGGCTTCAGCGAAATCGCTCCGGATGCCGTAAAGGCTTACTGCGCGAACTTCAACGAGCCGGAATCCGCCAATTTCGGAGACATAACGAAGATACGGAATCTTCCCGAGCACGACTTTATGACCGCCGGCGTCCCCTGCCAGAGCTGGTCGATAGCGGGGAAAAAACTGGGCTTTGACGACGACAGGGGGCAGCTCTGGAATGACACCCTGTATCTCCTGAACAAGGCGCGCCCCAAAGCCTTCATCTTTGAAAACGTCAAAGGTCTGACCGACCCCCGCAACGCCGACGCGATCAGATACATTATGTCCCGAATCAAAGAAGCTGGATATTATGCGGACAAATATGTCTTGAACGCATACGACTACGGAGTACCCCAGACAAGAGTGAGAGTTTATATAATAGGCTTTCGCGAGGAGATTTACCACAGGCGTTTCCGACTGCCGGAAATGTGCCCCGGGAAACTCTCCCTGACGGACATAATCAGCGGAGGAGGCCGTCCGAAGCAGGTGGTTGCGAACTCAAGAAAATCAAGATGGAGCCTCTCCTGCAACGAGAAAGGCTTCAATGACTACTTTCTTTTCAATGACCTGCGCAACGGAGGGACGACCATTCATTCCTGGGACATCAAGGAGAGCACGGAAAGGGAAAGGCATATATGCGACCTCCTTCTGAAGAACCGCAGGAAGCGCGACTATGGCATTCTCGACGGCAACGCGTTGTCTTTAAAGCACTTTATGGATCTGGACGCTTCGATTACAGAAGATGAACTGGAGACACTGGTGAAAAAGGACATTCTGAAGCACGTGCCGTATCAATACAAGTATGTGGCCGGCAAGGCGGAGTTCACGGATGCGGAGAGCCTGATTCTGAATTCCCGCCGTGGTGACTATGTGACCGTGGATGAACTGAAAATCAACAAGCAGCTGAAGATCAGGAAAGTCAAGATTTCCGAGACCATCGAAGGTCTGGTCAGCGACGGCATTCTTGAGTGCAACGATATGAGGTATGACTTCAAACATACGAAAATAAGTACGGGGCTATATGGAATCAACAGGATTTTCCTCCGCTCGTCAAAGATATATCCGACAATGGTGGCCAGCGACACCAATGACTACATCGCGACCGTCGACATAGACGCCGCCACTCCGGACGAATACAAAAAAGAGTTTATGGAGAAAATCTACCGTCCGCACAACTACAGGCAGATTACAAAAGAGGAGGCCTGTATGATTCAAGGCTTCCCGGCCGACTTCAAACTGCCGGAAACCAGACCGAGATGGATGAAACTGATCGGGAACAGCATCGCTGTCTCTCTTGTAAGAATGCTGGCGCAGTCCGTCGTCGACACCGGAGTCTTCAATGAGGCGGATTACAAAGGGCGGCCGGCACGATATGGAAGATACACCGATTCCGTGATCTATCAGGGGACCCTCTTTGACGGAGATTAGGCGCAACAGACAAAAAAAGGGCTGGCTAAAAAGTCCCGCAGGGACCGCGCCGGAGGCGCGAGATACCCCTACAGGGGTCGCAGACGACAGTCTGCGGGGGTTAAGAGGAGAAAAAAGGGGGTGACTAAACCATTTTAGTCACCCCCCTTCAGTTACAGTTGGTTTTACTTATTCCATATATCGACTACTCATTTTCGGTAGGGAAAGCTCTTCTTCGTCGTAGAACGTCCCGACTGTCACTTTGGCAGCGGATGCTGACTTGCAGCTGACAGGCTTCTGGTCGCCGTAAGTGAGTGTCACTGCATCGTCGCTGAGGTCTTTCCAGGCGATTTCAAGGGTCGTATTTTCAAAGACAGGTTTTCCGCCTTCTCCGGTGATTTCGTCTCCGTTGTCGTCAGTCTTGACAGTCTTGGTGGTGACATTGAGGACGCCGGTCGCTCCGTGGTTCTCCTTGACGGTCCAGGTGAAGCTCGTTCCGATGACATCGTTGTCTTTAAGACTGTTGATCGTCGGCTTGAGCCCGGATATAATCTTATTGAGCGCAGTCTTCTGCTCATCTGTCAGCTCGCTGCCGTGATTCGTCACCCAGTTTTCTACAGCGGTGACGAGAAGATTCAGATCAGTCTTGTCAACGAGCACGCCATAGAAGCCGTTTCCGTCATTCTTGACTGAAACCACACCCTTGAACTTGGTCTTGGCGAGCTGCTCCTTAATTGCGGTCTGAGCCGACTCAGGAATGTTCTTGATAAGATCGGTAAACTCATCGCCGAAGTAGTCGGTGGCCTTGATCTCGTCGGTGACCCAGGTGTTGATGAACTTCGGGGACTCTTCAGAAGAGTTGTCCTTGTTGCAGGATGACGCGAACACCGCAGCGAGCGCGATCATCGCGATTGAACGAAATTTTTTCATAATTTCTAAACGTTTTTAAATGTTTTTCTTTTGTAACTTTTGTAACCGGAGGGCTGCTCTTAACAAATTCCGTTCCTTACTGTTTTTCCCGTGGAATACAATCGGGGATTTTTTAGTTACAAAATGGGCCGGACATTCGGAAACCGGTCCGTTCCGACGCCGGCTTAAGAAGCCCCTGCCAAGTTCCGCACTTGCGAAACTTCAATGCCGGGAACGCTGACTTTCATAAGCGTCGAGAGCCTCCGCCATCAGGGCGCGGCCTTTCTCGGCGATCTCCTCGCCTTTGGCGTAGTCGGTGATGGTGCTGTAGGAGTCGAAGCTCATCTTCACGAGGATGTCCGGCTTGTACATTTCAATCTGAAGGTTCGCTATCGTGCGGAGCATCAGGGAGAAAGTGCGGGAGAGTATCGAGTAGTAACTGTCGTCCGCGAGGAAAGGCATTCTTTCGGCTTCCGCCTCGGTCTCCAAGGCCTTGACCCTGGCGGAGACGTCGCGGCTGTTCTGAAGGGCCTTCCTCGCCTCGTCCCCCACGGCCTTTACCATATCGATGATGGA
Organism: Candidatus Gastranaerophilales bacterium HUM_1; assembly: GCA_963646585.1. GTDB lineage: Bacteria > Bacteroidota > Bacteroidia > Bacteroidales > UBA932 > Cryptobacteroides. The sequence continues at coordinate 8,904 of CAVIXF010000015.1, forward strand.
CAGCCCCTTCTTGTTCGAGACAGGGGCGAGTATGGCGGCTATCTCCTCCTTCAGCTCGGGGTCTGACTTCCGCGCCTTGTCGATGGCCTGCATATAACCGGCTATCCTCTGTGAGTCAAGCTGGTTCACGTCGAAGGAGACGAGAATGTCATTCCCGTTGCGTGGGACTATGCTGAAAGGGGCCGTGTTCACCGCGCCGCCGTCGATGAGCGTGTGACGGCCGCATCTGACCGGCCGGAAGAGCGACGGGATGGAAATGGAGGCGCGTATCGCGTCAAACAGCCTCCCCTCGCTGAACACGACCTCCTCGCCGGTGTAGAGGTCGGTCGAGACGGCGCGGAAAGGAATGCCCAGATCCTCGATGTTGACATTCGGAACGACCTTCTTGATCGCGTCGATGACCTTCTCCCCCTTGACGAGATAGCTCCTGCTCAGGGACAGGTCCAGAAGCGACAGAAGCTTGTAGTTGTTGAGCTTGAACAGCCATTTCTTGAAGTCCTCAAGGCCGCCGGCGGCATAGATTCCGCCCACGAGCGAGCCAATGGAGCAGCCGGCCACGGAAGTGATGCTGTAGCCCCTGCTTTCAAGTTCATCGATTGCGCCGATGTAGGCGAATCCGCGCGGCCCTCCGCTGGAGAGCACAAGCGCCACATCCTTTGTCCCAGACATAACCCGTCCTTCTTTCGTGAATATCCGCTCCCAGGCCCCGTCTCCCGAACCCCGCATTTCCACATAAAGAAAATGCGCCACCCGCCATTCCAATTCGAGGAAGAGACCGGCAACGCAAAATTACGGATTTTCGATAAAATTCGACTATCCTCAGTTCGGATTTTCCTTCAAAGTCGGTGTCGCGTTCGATGTCCAGCCGCCGTTTCAGCCCAGCTCTTTGATTTTGAAGATGTTGTAGGAAATGCCCCGGTCGGACGGGGCGTCGCCTTCGTGCTTTTTGAGGGCGCGGACAATCCTTACGGTGAGCGGAAGCGCGATGATTTCATAGACAGTCTTGAGAAAGACCTGCCACAGCATCATCTTGGGCAGTTCCGCGAGAGGGATGACTCCGAGAAAGGCGATGGGAAAGAACACGAGACTGTCGAGGCTCTCCCCCGCCACCGTGCTGAGTATGGCCCGCAGAGAGAACCGCCTTCCGCCGTCGCGGAGTTTCATCCTGCTCATCACCAGCGCATTGGCGAACGAGCCGGCTATGAACGCGACGAACGACGCGCCGGCGATGCGCGGGGCGAGTCCGAAGATGGAGTGGAATCCGGTCTGGTTGTCCCAATATGGCGCTGGAGGAATGACGTCGCAGAGCGCCCCCATCGCCACGACGAAGAAGTTCATCGCGAACCCCGTCCAGATGAGAAGACGCGCCTTGCCGTAGCCCCAGACCTCGCACACGCAGTCGTTGATTATGTAACTTATCGGAAACACCAGCAGCCCTCCGGTCAATGATATCGGGCCGACCGCGATCTGCTTTGTTTCAAGAAGGTTCGCCGTGATGAGGCAGACGCAGAAGAGTATGCTGAAAAGCAGGAACAGCACGCTCACGTTTTGAGATGACTTCTCCATAATTTCTTGTTTTAGAGGTTTCAACTACTCCGGGTATATTCCCGCCCGGTGACCGCCCTAAAATTCGACAGCCCCGGGATAATATTTCAAAAGCGGCGCGAAGTTACTAAAACATCCGGAAGAATCATCGGAGTTTCAAGATATTCCGGAACTCCGTCTGTTTTATCCGGGTTCTCGTAGCGCCAGAACAACAGGAATCTGACTCTTGAGGAAACCGCCGCATAGCCCTTCTGCTGAAGTTTTGACAGTTTCGTACGGAAAGCCTCGGAGAACCTGACGACAGGCTGAGAATATCCGTTGACCGCCGTATATAAGCGGTCTTCGATGACATTCAACTCATCACCAGAACGAAGTTTCGAGATTACATCCGACTTCCCCTTGAAATAATCGAGGTGCACGTCCCTGTGCGAGAGTTGGAGCAGAAGTTCGTCCGGTTCGGGGTATGACGCCGGATCGTTTTCAATGGAGAGTCCGGGGACTCCGGAAAATATGCCGCCGTCGAAATGGACTGACAGATTCGTCTTCGCCCGCGTCATCCCCACATATATCACCCTCCGCTCCCTGTCCGTAATCTGCTGTATCTCACGGAGAAGAAGATATACATTGTCATATTCCCGTCCTTTCGCCTTATGAATCGTCGAGACGACAATCTCGTTCTTCTCCGCCTCGCAGAAGTCGCTGAGTTCGGACTCCCGGAAGAAATTGAAAAGGTCGGAGACATAACGATTTGCGGGATATTCCCTCTCAAACGCGGTGACGCAGGACAGCGCGGCGTCAAGGCTCGCGCTCCCCGCGAACTCTCTCATCATCAACTCCGTGGAGTGAGCCCAGACATTGTCCGGAATTATCGTGGAGCAGTTCGCCCTGACGTCGGAGTAGAAAAGATGGAGTTCGGCAAGGTCGTGGAGATTGAAGCTGTCATCGGATTGAATCAGGCGGGCTTTCAGCCCCCTGCGGTTGAGCATCGCCGAGACGACCAGAGCGTCATCGTTCGTCATCGTCAGGACCGCCGTGCTTCCCGGACGCCGCAGGGACGCGATTTCATCGACCACGGCCTGCTCGTAACGCCCCGACGGATGCCTCACAAGCCCGACATCGCCGGCCGCGCCGTTCACGCATTCTATCGGCTTCGACTTCAGCCTCCTCCCTATCGTGCCGGCAAAGGCGTTCGCGAGGGCGATGACACCGGGACCGCTTCTGAAATTCTCCAGCATATCATAAACCTTCGCCTGAGGATAGCTCATCAGCATAGCCATATATTTTGAATCCGAACCACGGAATTCGTAAATGTTCTGGTCGTCATCCCCGACGGCGACCACGCGCATATCGTCATTGTTCCGTATCAGTTCACGGACGAGGGCGAACTCATCCCCGCTCATATCCTGGGCCTCGTCAATCACGAGAATCGACTTCGTAATCCGGCTCCGCTCCACCTGGCCGTCCCGGATCGCCCCGACAGCCTTCCCGACGACATTCTCCGAATCGTCGATGGAACCCACCTTGCCGAGCAGGTCGAAGCAGTAGGAATGGAAAGTCCTTATCTCGACAAACTCGGCGGCATTCCCTATCAGGTCGCGGAGCCTCCCGTGGAACTCCGTCGCGGCGGCGCGGGAGAACGTCAGCATCAGAAGCTGCTCCGACTTGACGTCCTCCATCAGAATCAGCGAGGCGAGCTTGCGCACGAGCACATAGGTCTTCCCGCTGCCGGGGCCCGCCGGAACGACAATGAACCGCGACTCCCTGTCGTTTATTATCGCGGACTGCGACTGCGTGAGGCTTCCGAATATCTCCCTCCATTTCCGAGGGCTGACGTTCCGGTCAATCTCCTTCTGCTCCCCCTCATCGAAATACTTCCTGACAAAAGCCTTGAAGTCCATCGTGAAATAGTCGTGGACGAACTCCAACGCGGCATTTTCGTCCGCCACCATCATATTGGCGTATTTCCCGACGATATGAATCTGCCGGATGCGCTGCCTGTAGAATGCGTCAAGATTGAGGTAGTCCTCCTTCCTGTAACGGCTGCGGTTGTCGTGGTTGAGACGCTCGATCTGAAGTTTGTTGTACAGAACCATAAACCCGCCCTCGATGCTCATCATCCCCGACTTGGCGAGGAACAGAAGCGCATCCTCCACATCCTGCAGGGTGGCCTTGACGTCATTGAAAATGGCGGTCTCCCTGTTGAAGTCCTCCAGCAGGCCGACAAGCGAGAACTGGACGCGGACTTCATTCGAGCCGTCCTCCCTCATTCCCGTCCTGCGGAAACGCTCAAGTATGAATCTGGACAGCGAACTTCTCGTCTCGAACTTCGTCCGAAGACGCTGGACATCGATTTTCGGGACTATGGATATGTATTCGTCGGAAAGGGGCCGTTTCTCGACATAACCCTTTATCGTCCAGAAGAACAGCAATGTGCGTATGTCCTTGACGGTTGACTTCGGGACTCCTGCGGCCTGGGCGTCCTCGTTCAGCTCCCTGAGTCCGTAACGCCCCGCGCCGCCGCGCTCGACGGCGCAGAGCAGGAAGTTCTCTATCGAGAGCATCGCGTCAAGGCGCGAGGAGGAATTGGGGCGCAGATACCCCGTCATATCATCATCCTTGGCGAGAATCCCGCAGAGCCGCATCTTCTCCACGAGACGGACGACCTTTCCCGTTTCGATTCCGAGCATATCGGACAAATAGTCAATCCTCGACTCCGCCTCGGCCGTGCCGGCCTTCGCCCGGCTTCTCTCCGAAATGAGCGACTTGATTATGCGCACGGCGTCCTGCCGCTCCTCTTCCGCGAACCGGTCGTCGGAGCGTATGACCTGCGAAGCTTCGTCAAGATTCCGGGGAACGATACTCGTGGCGAATATCCTCGGGCTGTTCATCCCGCGCCTGACATAACCGGCGTTCTCCAAGGCGGCGACGGCGCTCTTGACCTTGGTCTCGACGTCGCGTATCTCATCCCAGCCGGCCTTCCTCGCCACTTCAAGAGCGGAGATGCAGACAAGGTCGCGCTTCTGCGTCAGTCCCTTAATCGCTCTCCAGACCTGATTTATCTCGCTGAATGTCAGCTTGGTCTGATTCAGGAGTATGAAATGGCGGTTCAGGTCGTCGTCATTGTAGAGGACATAGCAGTCCGCCTCGGAATGCGCGTCACGGCCGGCGCGGCCCGCCTCCTGAATGTAGTTCTCGAGGGAATCGGAGATTTCATAATGCACGACAAGCCCGATGTCGCTCTTGTCAACACCCATCCCGAAGGCCGAAGTGGCGACAATGATGCGCACCCTGTCGTTTATGAAGTCGTCCTGGTTCTGAACCTTGACCCTCGTCTCCATCTGCCCGTGGAAGGCGCGTGCGTCAAGCCCGTCCCGGACAAGCCTTGCGGCGATGTCTTCAGCGGCCCTGGTTCTGGTGACATATACGATGGCAGGGCCTGAACTTCCCATAAGCAAATCCCGGAGAGTCTGATACTTCTCTTCGTTGCCGGCACGGTAAAGCACCGTATAGTGCAGGTTCGTCCGCGTCGCGTCCGTCGTGAAACGCCGCAGGCGGAGTCCGAGATTTTCAGAGAAATAATCGCATATATCGCTGATTACCTTGGGTTTGGCAGTAGCCGTGAAACAGGAGACCGGGATGGGATGTTCAAGGCCTTTCGCCTCCTGAAGAGATTTTATGAAATCGGCTATATGGAGATATTCTATCCGGAAGTCCTGTCCCCAGGCCGAGAAACAGTGCGCCTCGTCGATGACAAAGCGCGACACCGTCCGGGACATCAGGACTTTCTCCATAGTCTTGGAGCGCAGCTGCTCCGGCGCGATGTAAAGCATCGAAGCCTCACCGTTCCGCACCCGCTCAAGGGCGTCACGTCTCTCGACAGGCGACAGCAGCCCGTTGATATATACGGCGTCGGATATCCCCTTCCTCTCAAGATTCTCGACCTGATCCTTCATAAGCGACTGGAGAGGCGAGATCACGACCGTAAGCCCGCGCACCGTCTCGCCGGCGATGAGCGCGGGCAGCTGGAATGTCAGGGACTTGCCGCCTCCGGTGGGGAATATCGCGAGCAGAGACTCCCCTCCGACCGCGGCACGCACGGCGTTCTCCTGCAACGGTTCGACGCCGAACTTCCTGAAATGCTCATATCCGAACCATTTCTTAAGAGCCTTCTCCGGGTCGAAGGCGGAGTAGCAATATCCGCAGGAGGGATTCCCGCAGTTCCGGCTTCTCAGCGCACGGACAATCCTCTCCACCGCCGGATAATTCTTCAGGACCCAGGCCGGAGTTATGGAATTGCGGTCGCGAGTCAGAATCAGAGCCGCCGCGTAGGCGCATTCCACCCCGTTCTCCCTGATGAACGGCTCGATGTCGGCATTTTCGCAGACAAGACCGGAAAGGACGGCGCGCAGGCTGTCGGACAGAGGCTTTCTCAGAAACGATGGCCGCCAACCGGCGGAATAATCCACGGACTTGAAGAACGCGCTGAAATGGATGTCGCCGGACGTGAGTTCATAGTAGAGCGACTGCAATGACTCGGGAAGGCTTCCGAACGCCGCGACTTCGTCCTCATAGAGCGTCCTCGCCTTCACCGCGTCGTTCAGAGGATTGTTAAGCTCCTCTGAATCAATCTTGTCGTCCTTGAGCAGCCTGTGGTAAGGCCTCGTCGGGAACAGGAGCGGGGAAAGATACAGGGTGTCTATCACCTTGTGGCTCCTCTTGAGGAACGGACGCAGATATTTCAAATCGTGTTCAATGACGTTGTGGCCGCACAGATACTCGCAGTCACTGACAAAATCCACAAAATCGGCGATTCTGGCGGAATGGAACACCCCGTCCCCCTTGACCGCACCAAGATCCAGAATCTTCCCCCGTCCCCCGACCTCGATGTCTATGAAGGCTGTCTTTTTCATTATGTTTCCAGCGACCGCGTCAGACCTATTCATTATGTTTCCGACGACCGCGTCAGACTGTATGAGACTGTCATCATAGCTTTGCGCTCCAGAAGTCCGTGTCCGTATCGTGCGGACTTCAAACTGCGACTTTGAAAATCAGACGCAAAGTTATAAATATATTTTGAAAAACAGAATGACCTCAAGAAAGTCCAATATTCTTTTGGGAGGAGCGTTAAGGCGTGAAGAGGGAATGACTCAAAAGTCCCGCAGAGACCGCGCCGGAGGCGCGAGATACCCCTACAGGGGTCGCAGACGATAGTCTGCGGGGGTTAAGAGGTGGAAAAGGGGCTTGACTAATACTTTTTAGTCAGCCCCTCATTTTCAATTGATCAGGAAATACCCGATCGGGAGAGTGATTGTGCCGGTGACGACCGTGACCAGCCACGCCCGCCCGATTTTCTTGTTTACGATGTCCAGAGCACTGTTGACCCAGAAATCACGGGGTGCGATGGCAATCTCTTCCGTGACGGCGTATGTGATGAACCAGATGACAATGGAGAACACGCCGCCGAGCCCGAACCCTGGTTCAAGAAACCAAAGAAAGACATCGACACCCACAAGGAGAACGATGTTCAGAATTATGACAATCAAAGATACGATTCCCATAACCTCAGATCATCGTTTTCGCTCACGCGCCAATGCAGCCTTCGCCGATTCAATCTGCCGTTTGAGACTGTCTATCTGTCTGTCGTGCGATGCGGCCTTGTCAATCTTCAGTTTCCTGTAAGTGGCCTTGGAGCTTGACGATGATGCGGATTTGATCATCTGAACGTAATGGGCATTATCCTTTTTCTTGTTCTCACGTTCTTTTGCGACCCTCTCCCTTAACGTGATCAGCTGCTTTCTGTAATATTCGACACTCATTGCTTTAAATATTTTTCAAGACACGCTTCAGAAACCCAATGAAGCCGGCATCCGGCTTTTCAACATTCGGCTTTTCAGCATTCGTTTCCGCCTGCTTCACGGGACGGAACGCCTCAAAGGGGAACATATACACCGAGGAACACTTGTTCTTTGCCGAATTAGACTTCAGATAGACGGAGACATACGGTTCATTTCCAAGAAGAGAAGAATTGTCTCGTCTCTCATCTGTCGCCGCAGCCTTCGCATCCCAGCGGAACTTGTCGTCAATCAAAGTATTGGCCCAAGTACAGAAGGCTATCCTGTTCCCGTCCATCCATATCTTGAAATACTTGTCTCCCTCATCCCCGGAATATGCAAAAGCATCTTTCGGACTCAACAGGATGATGTCGTCTTGAGAGATTGAGCGGAAATCAAGTCCTTTCCCTGAAGAAAAAGCCTTGATAATCCTCCCATATAGTTCAGCGTTGTTTTCACGAATGAAATCAACAATCCACTTCTTTTTCATAGAATCACTTCGTTTTGAAAGCTTCGAAAGGAAGCATCCAGACGGCATCACATTCCGGAAGATTACTTGCGTGACTGCTGTCCGCACCTGACACAAAAGACGGATTGGCGAGTAATTTCGAAACATCTCTTTTGTCAGCCCCGCTTCTCTTGAAATTGAAGGAAGAATCCACCAGAGTATTTGCCCAGGTGCAGTATGCGACAGTATTGCCTATCATCCACAATTTGAAGTACTTGTCACCTTCATCACCGGAATATTCCAATGCCTTGGCAGGACTCAGGAGACACATATCCGCCTGCCGGATGGAATTGAAGTCAAGACCCTTGGCATTCGCGAATGCCTCTTCAATCTTTCCGAACAGCTCAGAGTTGTTGTTTCTGATGAACTCCAGAATGGAATTCTGCGTTTTTTTACCCATAGTATTTATCATTAATGATTTTCGCCCTCTGTTCAAGGTTCGGGCACTCCTTTGATATCATTTAATCGCGACGGACAGCCCGGCAAGACAGTAGGCGCTATCGCTGCCGAATGTTCTTATCGGTTCAGAAAGCAGAACCGTCACATCATCGGATGGAATCGGCCCGATGCGTTCCAGCACCGGATTGCCGACAGTCGTCTGCACGTCAAACGGGGCTTTGTTCCAGCCCGCCATCCATTCTTGCAACGGGGCTTCTGAACATTCGTCCCAGATGTCACAAAGCAGGAGAATATGCTCCGAACATTCATCGATGCCCACAGCCATTGGACTCTCTGGAGTCATAGACAATAAAGATTTCCGGAATTCAGTATTGCACAGTCTGTTGTAGTCACGCGCCATCTCTTCAAGCTTGGTTTCGGAATTGAGACGCTTCGCCTCAATATAAATGACACCTGCCGCATCACGATCCCAAATGAAACCGTCAATCCTCTGATTTTTGCAGCCGGCCGACAGTTCCTGCCAAGTCACGGCATTGCCATACAGTTTCTCGTATGCCCCGAGGAACATCCTGACCTGATTGGACTCGTTGAAGCCCCATCGCCGCTTGCCGGGATAAAAGTCTTTTAACACCGCACCGTAGTTCCGGGCCATTTCATTGAATGCCAGCCGTATCCGCTCTTTCATAAAAATGTCGGTTATCAGCAATAAACACAGAAAGCGCAAACCTGTCGGGTTCATTCGGAAAGGCTCTGGTAAGCCGCGGACGATGAACAAAAGAC
>CAVIXF010000016.1:0-17154 GCA_963646585.1 Candidatus Gastranaerophilales bacterium HUM_1
CGCTGACGGGGACGACTACGAGATCGGCGAGACCTTCGCGAAGAAGATCGAGATGAAGGATTTCGGCCGCAGGGGGATACTCAACATACGCCAGAACCTTCAGGGGAGGATTATGGATCTGGAGAAGGCCAACCTCTATAATAAATATAAGGATATGGTCGGACAGCTCTTCACGGGCGAGGTTCATCAGACCTGGGCCAAGGAGGTCATTCTTCTGGACGAGGACGGCAACGAGCTGAGGCTTCCGAAGCCGGAGCAGATTCCTGGAGAGCACTTCAAGAAGGGGGACACCGTGAAGGCGGTCATCAAGTCCGTGGAGATGAGGAACACCACTCCGGTCATCGTGCTCTCCCGCGTCACGAACGAGTTCCTCGAGAAGCTCTTCGAGTCCGAAGTTCCTGAGATATATGACGGTCTCATCACCATCAAGAAGGTGGTGCGCATCCCGGGGCAGAGGGCGAAGGTCGCCGTCGAGTCCTACGACGACAGGATCGACCCTATCGGGGCCTGCATCGGCGTGAAGGGTTCGAGGATCATCGGCATCGTCCGCGAGCTCCGCAACGAGAACATCGACGTGATCCAGTGGACCTCCAATATGCAGCTGCTCATCTCCCGCGCCCTCAGCCCGGCGAAGATTTCTTCCATCGTGACCGGCGAGGACGGCAAGATCAAGGTCTATATGCATCCGGAGGAGGTCACCAAGGGCATCGGACGCGGCGGAGTGAACATCAAGCTCGCCGGTATGCTCGTCGACAGAGAGATTGAGGTCTGGAGGGAGACTCCGAAGTCGGAAGCCGGCGAGGAGGATGAGGAGGACGTTCTCCTGGACGAGTTCAACAACGAGATTGACCAGTGGGTCATCGACAAGCTCAAGTCCATCGGCTGCGACACGGCCAAGAGCGTGCTCGCCATCGCTCCGGAGGACATCGCGTCGAGGGCCGACCTTGACGACGAGACGGTCGAGGACGTTCTGGAGATTCTCCGCGCCGAATTCGAATAGGGGAGGAGATCCGGAATCCGGTGATATGCGCCGGATTGCTTTTGCCGCTGCTTGAAACGATACCGGCGGAAAAACTATGATTAAGGAAAAAACAAGGGGATATATATGGCAGAAATCAGATTAAGCAAGATTGCACGGCAGTTCAACATCGGTGTGGGCACTCTCGTCGAGTTTCTCAACGCACAGGGCGCGGACGTGGCCAACGACCCGAACGCGAAGGTGTCGGACGGGTATATGCCTTCGATCGAGTCGAAGTTCGGCGGGGATCTGGCGATAAAGCAGGATTCCGAGAAGGTGGCCACGAAACTCAAGGAGATGATCGACGTCTCGAAGAAGAAGCCTGCGTCCGCGTCTTCGGACGAGGATGAGGCGGAGAAGGAGATCATCATCAAGACCAACACCATCGGGAACGCGTCGGAGAAGGCGGCCGCGCCGGAGAAGACCGTCGCGGGCGAGACTGCCGGGCCGGACCGCGACGCCGCGCCGGAGACCGCAGGGAAGCCTGAGGGCGGGATTTCTGCCGGGGACAAAACGGCGGCCTCCCAGCCTGTAGCCGGGAAGCCGGCTCCGGAGACATCTGGTGCTTCGGGCGAGGGCCGGACGGAAACGGCCGGCGCTTCGGATGCGGCGGACGCCGCCGGAGAGGCCGCCACGGTTGAAAAGCCGGCCGGTGAGGCGGAGAAGAAGACTGCCGGGCCGAAGATCATAGACAAAATAGACCTTGACGGCATCGGGAAGAAAAAGGAGACTGCCGTTCAGCCGGAGGGGACGGCGGCTGCCTCCGGACAGGCGGCTTCATCAGGGGCTGCGGGCGGTTCTGCGGCTGCGGATTCTTCAGTGTCCGGTTCTTCTTTGGATGGTTCTTCAGCGGACGGTGCTTCAGCCGGGTCTGCGAAGCCTGCGGAGGCGGTCGGGAAAGAGCCCCAGGCGGCGGTGATTGAAGTGGAGAAGCTTGCAGGCCCGAAAGTTATGGGCAAGGTCGATCTGAGCAAATTCGACTCCCCGAAGAAAAAGGGCAAGCGTGAAAGGATAAAGCCTGGTCAGAGCCAGAAAGTGGACGTGACCAAGGTCGCGGCCGACAGCGGCAAAGGCGGCAGAGGCGGCAACGGCGGATTCGGAGGGAACGGCAACGGCGGCAGCGGACAGGGCGGCAACGGTTCGGGACGGGGCGGACGCGATTTCCGCAACGACGGCCGCAGGGCTTCCGACGGAAACGGAAAAGGGCGCAGCCGCAGCCGCGACAGGTTCAAGCCTGTTATGACGGAGGCCGAGACCGAGGAGATGCAGAAGGAGATCCAGAAGCAGATCAAGGAGACATACGCCCGTATGAACGAGGGCAAGGGGAAGAACAACTTCGGCGCGAAGCACAGGAAGGAGAAGAGGGAGGCGGCCGCCGGCAGGCTCCACGAGGAGATGGAGATGCAGGAGCTGGAGAAGAAGGTTCTGAAAGTCACGGAGTTCGTGACAGTCAACGACCTCGCCACCCTTATGAACAACACCCCGGTCACCAAGGTCATAGCGGCTTGTATGAGCCTCGGGCTTATGGTGTCGATCAACCAGAGGCTCGACGCGGAGACGCTGGTGCTCGTCGCTGAGGAGTTCGGCTATGAGGTCGAGTTCGTGACTGCGACCCTCACCGAGGAGATCAACTCCGAGGAGGAGGCCGACAAGCCGGAGGATCTCGTTCCGAGACCGCCGGTCATCACGGTGATGGGTCACGTCGACCACGGCAAGACTTCCCTGCTCGACTACATCCGCAAGGCGAACGTGATCGCGGGCGAGGCCGGAGGAATCACCCAGCACATCGGCGCGTACAACGTGGAGCTTCCGTCAGGCCGCAGGATCACCTTCCTCGACACGCCGGGCCACGAGGCGTTCACCGCGATGCGAGCCCGTGGAGCGAAGATGACAGACCTTGCGATCATCATCATCGCCGCGGACGACGCGATAATGCCGCAGACGGTCGAGGCCATCAGCCACGCGCAGGCTGCGGGCGTTCCGATGGTGTTCGCAATCAACAAGATAGACAAGCCGGGAGCGAATCCGGACAAGATTCGCGAGCAGCTCTCCAATATGAACATACTCGTCGAGGACTGGGGCGGAAAATACCAGTGCCAGGAGATTTCGGCGAAGAAGGGCATCAACGTGGACCTGCTGCTTGACAAGGTGCTGCTTGAGGCCGACCTGCTCGACTTGAAGGCGAATCCGAACCGCCGTGCGACGGGCGCGGTCATAGAGTCCTCGCTCGACAAGGGCCGAGGCTACCTCGCGACCGTCCTCGTGCAGAACGGCTCTATGAGGGTCGGCGACGTGATGCTCTCCGGCTGTTACACCGGCCGCATCAAGGCGATGTACAACGAGCGCGGCCAGAAAGTGGACGTCGCGGGGCCTTCGACTCCGGTTTCGGTGCTCGGACTCAACGGCGCGCCGACCGCGGGCGAGACCTTCAACATTATGGCCGACGAGAAGGAGGCCAAGGAGATCGCCAACAAGCGCGAGCAGCTCATCCGCATCCAGGGCATCAAGACCCAGAAGCATATGACCCTCGAAGAGATAGGCCGCCGCATCGCGATCGGCAACTTCAAGGAGCTCAACATCATCGTCAAGGGTGACGTGGACGGCTCCGTCGAGGCTCTGTCCGACTCTCTCATCAAGCTCTCCACCGAGGAGGTGCGCGTGAACGTGATCCACAAGGCGGTCGGAGCGATTTCCGAGTCCGACATCCTGCTCGCAGCGGCGTCAGACGCGGTCATCATAGGCTTCCAGGTGCGTCCTTCGACGGGGGCGCGCAAGCTCGCCGAGAAGGAGGAGATCGAAATCCGTCTCTACTCCGTCATCTACGACGCGATCAACGAGGTCAAGGACGGTATCGAGGGTATGCTCGCGCCGGAGGAGAAGGAGGAGATTGTCGCCACCGCCGAAGTGCTTGAGACCTTCAAGATTTCCAAGGTCGGCACCATCGCCGGCGCGGTCGTCCGCGACGGAAAGCTCCAGCGCACGGCCAAGATCCGCGTCATCCGCGACGGCATCGTGGTCTACACCGGCGAGCTCGGCTCTCTCAAGCGTTTCAAGGATGACGTCAAGGAGGTCGTCTCCGGCCAGGACTGCGGCTTGAACATCGCCAACTACAATGACATCAAGGTGGGGGATGTTGTGGAGGCGTATCAGATTGTTGAGGTCAAGAGAACATTGTAGATAAAATCACCTGCTTGCAGTGCTGGAGAGTCGGTCGACTTTAGGATGGCTAAAATCGCCAGCCGAGGGTCGCCACGATTTTGATCAGCTTGCGGGAGTAGCGGATTTCCGGTGAGATGTTGCCGTCATAATCCCCGTAGGGGGTGATGTAGCTTGTCGGGAAGAAATATCCCACCGCCGCTATGTCGGCGAAGAACGCCCCGTCTGAAGAATATCCCAGACCGAGCGACGCGGTGTGCACCATCGGGATGTCCTTGATTTTTTCGAGCGCGCCGCCGTCCTTGTACCGGTACGTCTCCCCGGCGGTCTTGAGATTGTAGCCGCAGCGGACGGCGAGACGGCTGACCGGCTTCACCTCGGCCCCTATCCTGAAATAGTGCTGCGTGCCGCACAGGTCTCTGATTTCGTCGTTCGTATCATTGTATTCGGACTGGTCCGATGTCCTCGGGGCGGAGAATCTCATATTCCGGTAGTTGCACAGTTCGTAGTCCGCGCTCACCGTCGCAATTCCGCCGAAAGTGCAGGCGAGCCCGAAATTGGCGCGGAAAGGGGATTTGAGGACATATTCGAACGACTCCTGCGGAGACGTCGCCGAGCCGCCTTTGCTTGAAAGGTCATAGTTCACCTCGGAATAGTACCGGGCCGTCTCCTTCACGGAAAGCCTGGTCGGGGTCTGCACCGCCGCGCCGATTCTGAATCCCTTGAACGGAGTGACCAGAATGCCGAACTTGCCGTAGACTCCGGAAGCCTTGGCCTTGTAGCTGAACTCTTTCTTCGCGCTCTTGAAATATGCCGTCGTCCCGTCGGTGAAAGTCACCGGGACCTCGCCGATCTCCACGGCCTCCTCCTTGAGATATTCGCTGCTCTCGTATTCCGCGCCGGTGACTCCGAGGTTCGCTCCGAGAAAGACGATGTCGGAGATGTTCATTCCAAGATTGAAGACATAGTCCGATTTCCATCCGGACACCCGCATCCCGAAGCTCTGCTCCTGTCCGGATTTTCCGAGGTGATATGTCGGGTCGTCTTCCAGAACATATTCGCTCGCCCCGATGAACTCATTTTCGCTCAGTGAGCCTATCGCCCCGGACTTGAAAGCGTTGATGAGGTCGTAGTAGCCGAAGCCGAGCTGTTCGTATGCGTCGCTCGCCCCGAGCTGACTTGCCGTGAAATCGCCTTCATCTGCAAGCTGCGTCGCCTCCGCCGCCATCTGTGCGAAAGCGGAAGTTGATTTGTTGGTCCCGCGTGCGACGATGTCCTCCGCGTATGTCCTCGTGTTGTTCGCGATGAATCCCACGGTCCAGTTCTTCACCCCTCTGGAGTTCCCGGTTCTGAAGTCGAGCGTCGCTCCGAAATTGGGCACGCTGAACGTCGCTCTGCTGTTCCTGAGGTTCTTGCCGAAACCGATGCTCCCGTCCTGCATCCTCTCCCCCTGCGTCCCGGCTATCGAGATGTCCGGGCCGAGGCTCAGGGTGATCTGGGAATATCTCGCCACCGCCGAGCCGGCCGGGTTGATTCCTATCGAGCCGAGGTCGCCGCCGAGCGCCGTGAAGGCGTTTCCCATAGCCATCGTCCGCGCCGTCCCCTCATATTCGTTCTCGCTGAACCTCAGTCCGTCCTGATAGTTCTGCGCCGACATCGCCGTCGCCGCCGCCAGAGCCGCGAGAGTCATTGCTGCTCTTTTCATATCGCTGTTCCTTCTGATGTTTTGAAACTTTCCACTGCGCTGTCACCGTGATGATTTGCCGCTCTACCTCCGTGATGATGAAGACCGGCTTGTGCCGCTTCTGGTCGCGCCCCCGGAAGAACGGCTTCCTCCGCTGTAGGACGAGCCGGACGACCTGTAGGAGGACGACGAACTCGAAGACCTGTAGGTGGAGCTTGAACCGCTGTTGTAGGACGACGACCTTGAGGAGGACGATGTTCCGGAAGAGCGGTAGGAGGATGATGTGCTGCCTGAACTCCTCGTGGACGAACCGCCGCCGTAGCTGCCTGTGGCCGTTCTCGAACTTGATGACGACGAACTGCTCGGCCGGCTGTAGGTCGCCGCAGGGCGGGATGACGACGATGAACTGCGGGTAGTCGAGCCGCCGTAGCTGCGCGTCGCCGTGCCCGTCCTTGTCGCCGAACCTGACCGGGTCACGGAACTGCTTGTAGCCGAATTTCTTGAGCTGCTGCTCGTGGCTCCGCTGCTGTAGCTGCGGGTCGCCGTGCTTGTTCTTGTCGTGGAACTTCTTGAGCTGCTTGAACTTGCTGAACTTGAGCCGCCGCTCATCGCGCCGCCGTTGTCAGCGGAGCTTGAACCGGTGCGTCTTGTCGTGGACGAAGCCGTCCTCGTCGCGGATGAAGACTTGCGCGTGACCCGCGTGATTCCGGAGCTCGTCCGGTTCGCGGAACTGCCGCCTTCCGTGACGGATGTTCTTGATGTGGAAGCCGACCTGGTCGCACCCGACGCCGGAGTTGCCACCCTTGTCGCCCCCGGAGCCGCAGCCGTCCCGCCGGAAACTGCCGAACCTGAGCCGGACCTCCGTGAGGAGGAGCTTATGCCGGATGTCGAACCCGCACGGCTCGAAGAAGATGCCGTCGAAGTCCCGGCGAACGAGCCTCTCGGCCCGGAGTTGATGTGTCCGCCTCCGCCCGGATGTCCGAATCCGAAGTCATCGTGGTGCGGACGGTGCGGGTCTCCCGGGCGCGGGCCGTGCCGGTACGGGTCGTGCCTCCACCCCCAATACGGCGAATCCCAGTACCAGGAGCCGCAGTATCCATAATCCCAATACCCCGCCGGTCTCCAATACCAGGAGTCCCAGTACCAGGGGTCATAGTAACGGTAGTCATAATATCTCGCCCCGTACCATCTTCCGTATCCGGTCCCATAGTACCACGGGTCCCAGGCGTAATAGGCCGGGCTGTAGATTCCCCGGCTCCAGCTGTATGCCGGGGTCACGGTAATGCCCATAAACGGGTCGACGTATATCACCGTCGCATCCGTCTCGTCGAGGTTGATGTTTATCGTCTTCGTGGATTTCGCCGCCGCAGCTGTGGATGATGAAGAGGAGGCCGGGGCGGCGCTTTCTCTCGCGTCGATGAGCTGGTCGTTGGTCAGTTCCGCGAGCGCGTCGGTCTGCTCCCTGTTCTTTTCGAGTTCGGCTTTCGTGACTGTGTCGTCAGGCCTTACATAGTAGATTCCGTCCGTGAACCGTTGAGACGAAGTCTGTGCCGTAGTACCGCAGGAAGACATCGCACCGCCGCATATCGCCAGCGCCACGACTCCCGACACTCCTGACATATAAAGCCTTTTTGTCATAAATCCATATTTTTTACTAACTTCGCGCCGCATTCTCCGTCCGTACGGAAACACGGCAAGCGACGTGAATTGCAAAGAATATACCCCTTGACTTCGGGGGATATTTCCACAAATATAGGAAAAGTAAAACAAATATAGGAATATATCGATGGCAAAGGAAGTTACGAAGAGGTCGGACAATTACTCGCAGTGGTATGACGACCTTGTGGTGAAGGCGGATCTGGCGGAGCGCTCCGCTGTCAGGGGCTGTATGGTCATAAAGCCTTACGGTTACGCGATTTGGGAGAAGATGCAGCATACTCTCGACAAGATGTTCAAGGACACGGGGCATCAGAACGCATATTTCCCGCTTTTCATCCCGAAGTCTTTCCTCAGCAGGGAGGCCGAGCACGTGGAGGGTTTCGCGAAGGAATGCGCCGTGGTGACTCATCACCGTCTGATGAAAGACCCGAACGGGAACGGCGTGGTGGTGGACCCGTCGGCGAAGCTTGAAGAGGAGCTGATAGTCCGTCCGACTTCCGAAACCATAATATGGAACACCTACAAGGGCTGGATCACCTCGTGGAGAGACCTCCCGATTCTCTGCAACCAGTGGGCGAACGTCGTGCGCTGGGAGATGAGGACGAGGCTTTTCCTGCGCACGGCGGAGTTCCTCTGGCAGGAGGGGCACACCGCGCACGCGACCCGCGAGGAGGCCGAGGCCGAGGCTCAGAAGATGGTGGGGGTCTATGCCGATTTCGCCCGCAACACTATGGCGCTGCCTGTCGTCGTGGGGCACAAGTCTCCGAACGAGAGGTTCGCGGGCGCGCTCGACACCCTCACGATCGAGGCTATGATGCAGGACGGAAAGGCTCTTCAGGCCGGAACTTCGCATTTCCTCGGGCAGAACTTCGCCAAGGCGTTCAACGTGCAGTTCACCAGCAAGGAGGGGAAGCAGGAATATGTCTGGGCTACGTCCTGGGGCGCTTCAACCCGGCTTATGGGTGCGCTCATTATGGTTCACGGCGACGACAACGGTCTCGTGCTCCCGCCGGCTCTCGCCCCGATTCAGGTGGTGATGGTGCCGATTTACAAGACCGAGGACGAGCACGCGGCGATTGTGGAGAGGATGTCCCGGATCAAGGCTGAACTTGAGAAGGGCGGCGTCAGCGTGAAGATTGACGACCGCGACACTCTCCGTCCGGGCTTCAAGTTCGCGGAGTGGGAGCTTAAGGGAGTTCCGGTGCGCATCGCCATCGGGCCTCGCGACCTCGCGGCCGGCACTCTCGAAATCGCCCGCAGGGACACTCTGGAGAAGGCTTCGATTGCCCAGGAAGGGGTTGTGGAGCACATAGAGCAGCTGCTGAATGACATTCAGGAGAATATGTACAGGAAGGCTCTCGCATTCCGCGACGCGAATGTGCGCAAGGTCGACAGCTGGGACGAGTTCAAGGAGGAGATTCAGAAGGGGGGCTTCCTGCTCTGCCACTGGGACGGCACGACCGAGACCGAGGAGCGCATCAAGGAGGAGACCAAGGCGACCATCCGCTGCATCCCTGTTGACAGCTATGTCTGCGAGGAGGAGGGGAAGTGCGTTTATAGCGGCCGTCCTTCGCACCGGAGAGTGATTTTTTCAATATCATATTAGTGACAGTCCGCCCCAAGCAATGCTTAACAGCTATTGTTTCGTTACCTCATCTTTGCTTATAAATTTTTAGATATGAAAAGGATACTGTTTAGTTTGATGGCGCTGGCGCTTGCTTCCGGGGCGGCGTATGCGCAGGACGACGTGCTCAAGGCCGCGCAGGATGCGGCGGCGGCGTTCGACCAGGCTCCGGAGCAGAAGGAAGAGCCGAAAAAGCCTAAATACTGGACCAACTCGCTCACGACGCAGCTGAACATAGGTCAGACGAGCCTCAACAACTGGGCGGCCGGCGGAGACAACAGCTTCACCCTCAAGGGCTACGCCGACGGAAGCTGCAACTGGGCGAAAGACAAGATGTTCTGGAACAACCGTCTCCAGCTGGAGTACGGAATGCTCTACGCTTCATCGAAACCGCTTTTCCAGAAGACCAACGACCGTTTCTACTTTGAAAGCAAATGGGGTCACAGGATAATGGATCAGCTCTACGCCTCCGCCAACTTCGACTTCAAGAGCCAGTTCTCCAAGGGTTATGACTATAAGACCCCTTCTGTTCCAGACAGCTACAAGAAGGAGGATGGAAGCCTTCCGAAACTTGACGAACTCAGCCGCAGCGACCAGAGGAAACTCTGGGAGAGCGCCCGTGTCGCCAAATCCGGTTTTCTCTCTCCTGCCTACACCACTTTGGCCCTCGGTCTCGACTGGACGCCGAAAGACTGGGTTTCCGTCAGCATCGCGCCTCTCACCGGAGGTTTCACGGTGGTGCTGGACGAACAGTTCCGCAAGGCTTACGGAATGAAGCTCTCCGAGGACACCCAGGATCTCCAGAGGCAGCTCGAAGGCTATGACGACAGCAAATACAGTGAGGACGCGACGGAGGAGCAGAAGGAGAAGCACGAGGCGTATGTCCGCCTGTTGAGCTCTCTCGCCGACGGGTCTGCTTACGATGCCGTTCTCTTCCAGCTCGGTGCGCAGATCAAGGTGGATTTCAAGGTGAACATCAACGACAATTTCAAATACACCTCGCAGGTCGTCCTTTTCTCCGACTACCTCAACAAGATGTCCGTCCGTTTCAACTGGGACAACAAGTTCGACTGGCAGATTGCGAAATATTTCGCCCTCACCCTCACGACCAATATGATTTATGACAATAATGTCTTGAAGGATGACGGCTCGAAGAGGGGCTTGCAGTTCGCGGAGTCGGTTTCCATCGGCTTTACTTACACTCTTGCCTCAAAATCCAAATAAGAGGCGATCTGCTTCGTTGCGCTGCGATAATTTGAATCCTCACAACCGAAAGGTTGCTCCGGTTCAAATTTCTTGCGCGCCTTGCATCTCATCCTCTTATTTGAATTTTGCATCCAGGCGTTTCCGGCGATCTGCGGCGTTGCGCTGCGATAATTTGATTGGCGTCTATGAGGTCTGTGAAAAAAATCGTGTGTCCGTTTGCCGCGCCTGTGATTGCGGGCGTGAGCGGGGGAGTGGACTCATTGACGCTTGCGGATATGCTTTGGCGGCGGGGGGGCGCGGATTTCGCCGTGGCGCACTGCAACTTCCACCTGCGCGGCGAGGAAAGCGACGGAGATGCGGATTTCGTGCGGAAATGGGCTGCGGAGAGGGGCGTGAAATTCCACTGCATAGACTTTGACACCGCCGGATACGCCGCGTCGCGGAAAATCAGCGTCGAGATGGCGGCGCGGGAGCTTCGCTACGGATGGTTCGCCGTGCTTTGCCGGAGATACGGCTACGGGGCGGTGGCGATCGCCCACAACGCCAATGACAACGCCGAGACCTTGATTCTGAATCTCATACGCGGGACGGGGCTTCGAGGGATATGCGGGATGCAGGAGATTTCCGTCCAAAAAGTCGCCCCCTGTCAGGAACTCTCCGCCGCCCTCGGATGTCCGCCCTCCGATTTCCCGGAGACTCTGGATATATGGCGGCCTCTTCTCGGGATGACCCGCTGCCAGATTGAGGGATATGCCCGGAAATACGGGCTGCACTGGCGTGAGGACAGGACGAACGGGGATTCGGAATATAAACGTAATCTCATCAGGAACGAAATCATCCCGCTTCTTGAGCGCATCAATCCTTCGGCGGTGAAGACTCTCAACCGCGATATGGGCTATTTCAATGAGGCCCGGAGGATTGTCGACGGTTATTTCAGCGGCGAAGACTCCCTTCTCGGGACGATATCCGCAAGGGGAGAGGGGTGGAGATATGCCCTGTACCTCTGTCTTGAGAAATATTCCTTCAGCGGAGCCGTCATCGGTCAGGTCGAGAATCTTCTTGACTCCGGCCGCACAGTGAGCGGGAAAATCTTCTTCAGCCCGACGCACCGCCTCATTATGACCAGTTCGTCATTCATTGTCGAACCCCTTGACCGGGGATTCTCCAATGGGGGGTCTTTTGTGAGCGGCTGTGCTTCAATTGGTTGCGATGCTTCTGCGGGTGGAGGCTCTCGTTCCGAAGCCGGCTCTTCTTCCTGTTTGAGCGGCTCTGTAGTCGTGGCCGGCCCGGGGGAGATTGACTTCAACGGCTGTCACATAAGCGTCGAGCTGTTCGACCGGGACGGCGGTTTCAATCCGAAGCAGCCGGAGGGGGTGACGGCAATCGACGCCGACAAAGTCCCGTTTCCGCTGACGCTCCGCCGCTGGAACGACGGCGACTGGATGCGCCCTCTCGGCTGCGGCGGCCGTAAAAAAGTCAGCGACATCTTCACCGACCTCAAGTTCAGCCTCCCGCAGAAGCGTTCCGCGATTCTCCTTGAAAGCCCCTCAAAGGCATCCGCTCTGAAGACTCCCGCTTCAGCAACAGGATCCGCCGGAATCTCCGACGGAACAGCCTCCGCTCCAGTCATTGTCAGGCCGGACACCGTCACTGACGGAATCCCCGCCATAGTCGGAACCGACGCACTTGCAGGCGGAACTCCCGCCGTTGTCAGATCCGGCGCCATCAAAGCAGACATCATCAAAGCCGAAGCGCCTGCCTCCCGCCGCGTCCTCGCACTCCTCGGCCGCCGCGTCGATGAGTCCGTCCGCATCACACCCCAGACCCGCCGCATCCTCCGATTCACTTTGCGGGACATTCAACATCCCTTTGAAGGCAAAATCTGATCTACAAACCTGACCTGTCTGGACTGTAGCCCCCTCCAGACAGGATGAAACTGTCCCACTGTTCTTTCCAGACTCTTTTCTTGAGCCGGAGCTTGAGGATGGGCCTGTGATTTATAAACCGTTTCGGCAAACATTGCCGAATAATATTTGTAAAAGACGCGGTCAGCCCCTACCTTTGCCGTATGAACGGGAAAGTACATTGCAGGATAGTCAGAGCGGAAAGTCTTGACGGGCTTTTTCCGCTGCTCGAAGACTACGGACAGGTGTTCCTGATCTGTGACCGCAATGTCTCCGGCACTGTCGGGAAGGCCGTCGAGGAGGGTCTCGCGGCTCTTTCCGCCAAGTCTGCGGAAAGCGGGGAGTCCGTTGTGCGCCCCGGCCGGAATCCTGCCCGGCACAGCATCCGATGTCCCGTCCCGCCACGGACAAGGCTCATCGGAACATATACTTTTGACGCGGACGAGAAGAACAAGACGCTTTCAACGGCGGAGGACATAATCTCCGCGATGCTGGACGCAGGGGCTGACCGTTCGACGCTCGTCCTCGGGGTTGGCGGCGGCATAACCACCGACGTCGCCGGATTCGTCGCGTCAGTCTATATGCGCGGCGTCCGCTTCGCTTTCGTCCCGACGACGCTGCTCTCCCAGACCGACGCCGCAATCGGCGGGAAAAACGGAGTCAATTTCCGGTCATACAAGAACATTGTCGGGGTCATACGGCAGCCGGAGTTCACCTACATCTCCGGGTCAGTCCTGCGCACCCTCCCTTCGGATTCGGACTGCGCTCACTTGTCGAAAAGGGGCCTTTCGGGCGTTTCGGAGATGCTAAAGACCTTCATAATCGCCGACGCTCCGGCATATATGGAGGCGGTCGGCCGCCTGCGCCGTCTCCCCGCCGCCCCGGTTTCTGAACACATCTCCGACCTGGCGGCGCGTGCTGCGGAGATAAAGGCCTCGATAGTCGGAAAAGACCCGTTTGAAAGCGGTTTGCGCCGTGTTTTGAATCTCGGCCACACCTTCGCCCACGCCATAGAGAAGCTTTCGGACGGGGGAGTCGCCCACGGGGATGCTGTCGCCGTCGGGATTGTGGCGGCCGCACGGCTTGCGGAACGGCTTTCGGGGCGCGTGAAGGATGCGGACGGAAGGGATTTCGTCTGCGAAAAAGGCCTCGCAGAGAAGCTGGAGGGGGATTTCTCGGCCATCGGACTTCCGACGATATGCCCTTACGGGGCGGAGGATATGGCCGGGGCGATGTCGAAAGACAAGAAATCCGAAGACGGCGGGATAAACTTCATCCTTCCCGTCAGAATCGGCGAAGTCAGGACGGTGAAACTGAAGACGGAGGAGCTGGAGACGATTTTACGGGAATCGTTTCCAGACGCGGACAGGCAGGCTTGAAAAATGCGCCGGCGCGGATTCATAAAGAGTCTCCCGGCCTGAACGGGATGCTCCTGTAAAGAAATGAAATACGAAAATATATAAGAATATGATTTGTACTGTATTGCAGAACAAGGACCTGGACGGGCTGTTCGCGGCTCTGGACGGCTGCGGGATGGCGGAGGTCAGACTTGACAGATGCGACATCGACGAGGACGGGATAGACGAACTTTTTTCATCGGCGGACATCCCGCTCGTGGCGACCTGCAGGATTGCGGTGATGGCAGGGAAACATCCCGACAAATCCCCTGTGGCCGTGGCGCAGCTCTGCGAAAAGCGGCTCGTGGCCGCGATAAAGGCCGGGGCGTCTTATGCCGACCTCGAAATCGAGGCCCCGAAGGAAATGCTGAAAAGGGTGAAGGCCGCCTGCGAGGACAACGGGACGCTGCTGATCCGCTCCTTCCACGACTTCAACGGAACCGACTCTCTTGAGGCCCTCAAGGCCGTGGCGGAGAAATGCGTCTACCACGGCGCGGACATAGTGAAAATCGTCACGAGCGCGAAATCGAAGGAGGACGCCGCCCGCGTGCTGTCCCTTTACGACGACCCGGGCTGTCTCGCGCCGCCGCAGCACGGAAAGTCCGCCGCAGCGGCTCCGGAGACGACGGAAGGCCGCCTGATAGCGTTCTGTATGGGCGAGGCGGGCGTTGAATCCAGAATGGAATGCCTCGCGAAAGGCGCTCCGTTCACCTATTCGGCCGCGGCCGGGGAGGCTCCGGCGGCTCCGGGGCAGCGGAGCACAGCCGAGATGTCGGCGGAGCTTTACGGGAAACTCCCGCGTTTCGACGCGGACGTGCTCGTCCCGTCATCGAAAAGCTTCACCCAGAGGGCGGTCATCGCGGCGGCTCTCGCCGGGGGGACTTCGCGCCTGCGAAACTACACTTCTTGCGAGGACTCGGAGGCCGCGATAAGGGCGGCTGAAACTCTCGGCGCGAAAGTGACAAGGGAGTCTGCGGGAGACGCGACCAATCTCGTGATTGAGGGGATAAGCGCGTCCGAGGGCTGTCTGCCGCAGCTTTCGACGCTGAATGTCGGGGAGTCGGGGCTGCTGGCGAAACTGATGCTTCCGATTGCCGCCGAACTCTCGGACGGGAACTCGGCCGTGACCCTGGAGGGGGAGAAGACCCTGAAAAACCGCAAGTTCACCGGGATGGACGGGATAATGTCTGAGATGGGCGTCGGGTTCACCGCGTCGGAGGGGAAGCTTCCGGTGTCCGTGAAAGGCCACATCAGCAACTTCAAGGCGGAGATTTCCGGCGAAGGCGGCTCCCAGCCGGTTTCCGGTCTGCTGATGGCCCTCCCGCTCACCGGGAAGAACGCCAATCTGCTCGTGGAGAACCCCAAGAGCATCCCGTACACCTTTATGACCGCCGGCGTTCTCGGCAAGTTCGGCATAAAAGTCTCGAACGAGATGCTCGGAGACCGCGACTTTATGGAGTCGGACGGCGACTGGTCGCTTTGCACCGAGATGATTTTCAAGATTCGCGGCGGGCAGAAATACACGGCCGCCGACTTCGACATCGAGGGGGACTGGGGCTCGTCCGTCCCGTTCCTGACGGCGGCGGCGATTTTCGGGCAGGCCTGCATAGACGGCCTTGACACCGACTCCGTTCAGGCCGACATAGCCGTTATGGACATCCTGATGGCGGCCGGGGCGAGCATCTCGCAGCTTGACGGCAACGAGGGCGAAATCCACGTCCGTCAGTCTCCGCTGCTCGCATTCGAGGCCGACGCGTCGCACTGTCCCGACCTCTTCCCCTGCGTCTCCGTGCTCGCCGCATTCTGTCAGGGGAAGAGCCGGATCTATGGCGTGAGCCGCCTGCGGAACAGGGAGAGCGACCGTGCCGCCGCCATCGTGGAGATGCTCGGCCAGATGGGGGTCGAGGCGGAGATTGACGCGGAGTCCGATTCCCTCACCGTCACAGGCCATTCACTCGCCTGGAGGCTGCTGAACGGGAAACTGCTCAAGGGCGGGAAATATTCTTCGCGTCACGACCACCGTATGGTGATGGCTCTGAAAGTCGCGTCACTCGGGGCGGATTCGCCGGTGGAAATCGACGACACGGCCTGCGTAGCCAAGTCCTACCCTGATTTCAACGGAATATTCGACGAGTCCGTCGTGAAATAGATTCATTCCCAAACGGTTTTATTGCCTCCCGTCTGTAATATATCGGAATATGCACAACTCGTTCGGCGACAGGTTCAGAATAAGCGTATATGGGGGCTCTCACGAGCCCCGGCTCGGAGTGCTGATTGACGGTGTCGAGGCCGGGATGCCGCTTCGCGTCGAAGATTTCATCCCCGACATCGAAAGGAGGAGGCCGGGGGCGAAGGGCACGACGTCCCGCCGGGAGGACGACGTCCCTGAAATCGTCGAGGGCGTCGCGGACGGTGTCACTGACGGCGGGAGGCTGCGCATCGAGTTCTCCAACAAAGACATACGCCCGGAGGACTATTCCATTTTCGAGAGCGTCCCCCGTCCCGGGCATATAGATTTCGTCACGCATCCCGGGCGTTACGGGCGGGAAAACGGAGGTGTTGCCTCCGAGGAGGGTTCTGTATCAGGAGACTGCGGCGGTTTTCAGGACTTCAGCGGGAGCGGCATTTTCTCGGGGCGTATGACCATCGCGCTGGTCGCCGCCGGGGTGGTCGCGAAGAAGCAGCTGGGCCGCAGCTGCCCGGGGATTGAAACATCGGCGGAAATCGTCAGGCTCGGCGGTTCGCCTTTCCGCAACGAGTGGGGGAGTCTGCTCGACACGGCGGTCAGGGACGGGGACTCGCTCGGGGCCGTGGTCGAATGCCGGACAAAGGGGCTTCCCGTCGGTCTCGGCGAGCCGTTTTTCGATTCGGTTGAGTCGCTCATCTCGCACGCCGTATTTTCCATCCCCGGGGTGCGCGGAATAGAGTTCGGGGACGGCTTCGCGGCTTCCGATATGCGCGGCTCCGAGCATAACGACCCGTTCGGCAAGGGCGGGAGACTGCTTAAGAACGGCGCGGGAGGCGTGAACGGCGGGCTCACGAACGGGAACGAACTGACTTTCCGCGTCGCATTCAAGCCCACGTCCACAATCAGCCGCCCCCAGCTGACCTGGGACTTCCGCGCCGGGAAGACTGTCGAGTTTTCCGCACCGGGCCGTCACGACAGCTGTTTCGCGCTCCGCACCCCGGTGACGGTCGAGGCGGTCACTTCCGTCGTGCTCGCCAATCTTGTTGTCACAAACTGATTTCCTCCAGCCGATGGAGTTCACAGCCCCGAATCTGGGCGACAATCAGGTGCAGAGCCGTGCTCCCGCAGAGGGTGCGGACTCTCTCTCCCGCGCCGTAGCCACGGATCTGCCCGGCGGCCTCGTCCCACTGCTTCTGCGCCGCCTCTTCGGTCGCGTCCGTCTTGAGATACTTCAGCTCGACGATGTAGCTGTGCGCCGTGGTCTCGCAGCGGTGGAAGTCCGGCATAAGGAAGAAGTCGCAGTAGCCGTGGTTCAGCT
>CAVIXF010000017.1:0-16633 GCA_963646585.1 Candidatus Gastranaerophilales bacterium HUM_1
CACGAACCAGTAGTCGTAGAGCTGCCTGGCCATCGCCTCTAAATTATCATTTATCCGCACTTCCGGCATATTTCGTATCATTGGGGCAAAAACGATGAAAGAGAAATTTGTGCGCTCTTTACTGGAGCGGCTCAACGGAGTATTGGATTCCAGACAGACTGAACTATTGCAAGAAATAATCGCAGAAGAGTTGAATGGACTTAAAATAACTGAGATTCCCACTTCTGAGGCGAGGACAATCAAGGAGAATTCACAGCACCTGTCGGCTTTCATTGCCGCGAAGAAAATAGAAGGCGCTTCACCTAAAACACTTTCTTACTACGAGAACACCATCTACAAACTATCCGACACCCTCAAGAAGCCCATTGCGGAGATGACCACAAATGACATCCGCACTTATCTTGCGGAATATCAAGAAGAACGTCACCTGAGCAAAGTCACCGTTGACAACATTCGCCGGATCTTCTCCAGCTTCTTCTCCTGGCTTGAAGATGAAGACCTCATACTCAAAAGCCCGGTACGCCGAATCCACAAAGTGCGCACCGACATTTTGGTAAAAGAAACCATAACAGATGAACAGCTCGAACAACTCCGTGACAACTGTAAAGAAATCCGAGACCTTGCGCTCATAGACCTGCTCGCCTCCACCGGAATGCGAGTCGGAGAACTCGTCAGAATGAACCGCAGCGACTTGAACTTCCACGAACGCCAATGCATAGTCTTCGGAAAAGGAAACAAGGAACGCGAAGTCTATTTCAATGCCAGAACCAAGATTCACCTCCAGCAGTACCTTGACAGCCGGACTGATACGAATCCGGCACTTTTCGCCTCACTATCCAAGCCAAACAACAGACTGACAATCAGCGGAGTTGAAGTCCGTCTCCGAACGATAGGCAAGAGTATCGGGCTGAACAAGATTCATCCGCACAAATTCCGCCGAACCCTCGCCACAATGGCCATAGACAAAGGTATGCCAATAGAACAAGTCCAGTGCATTCTCGGACACGTCAAAATCGACACCACCCTCCACTATGCGAAAGTGAATCAAGCCAATGTGAAAATGTCCCATCGGAAGTACATCGGATAACAATCGAGTCCATAAAAATTACTACCTTTGTTTTGAAACCGCACTATGGTTTCTGACAGAGGTCAATATGGATAGAGAAGTTCAATTCCTCCTGTACAATATGCCGGAAGACAGCGGCAAAGTGCAGGTCGTCATAAAAGACGAAACGATATGGTGCACCCAGAAGGCTATGGCGCAGCTGTTCGGGGTTGGTGTTCCTGCCGTCAGCAAGCATCTGAAGAACATATTTGAAGATGGGGAGCTATCACCGGAAATGACTATTTCCAAAATGGAAACAGTCATAAACAGAGGCAGACGCGGAGAAGTCAGCGAACGTATTGACTTCTACAACCTTGATGCAATCATAGCCGTAGGTTACCGAGTTAACTCCATCAAGGCCACACGATTCCGCCAGTGGGCGACAAAAATTCTTAACGAATATATCCGCAAAGGCTTTGCAATGGATGACGAACGCCTGAAGCAGGGCACAGCCGTATTCGGAAAAGACTATTTCCGTGAACTGCTCGAAAGAGTACGCTCCATCCGGGCAAGCGAACGCCGCATCTGGCAGCAGATTACGGACATCTATGCCGAATGCAGCATAGACTATGACCGTAATTCGCAGACAACAAAGGATTTCTATGCGATGGTCCAAAATCGCTTCCACTACGCCATCACAGGCCAGACAGCAGCGGAAATCGTCTATACGAAAGCCGACCACACCAAGGAAAATATGGGGCTGACGACTTGGAAGAACTCCCCTGACGGCCGCATCTTGAAATCAGATGTGAGCATCGCCAAGAATTATCTTCAAGAAAAGGAAATCCGCCGGCTGGAACGGGCTGTTGCAGGGTACTTCGACTATATCGAAGACCTCATCGAGCGCGAGAACTCATTCAATATGGAGCAGTTCTCCGCCAGTGTCAATGAATTCCTGACATTCCGCCGCTACCGGATTCTTCCGGACAAGGGCAAAATATCCGCAGCACAGGCAAAGAAGAAAGCGGAAGATGAATATGCCCTGTTTGACCCTACTCAACAGATTGATTCAGACTTTGATAAGGAAGTCAGGAAGATGCTCAAAGAGGGAGAATAAAGTTCAGTGTTTCGCGCCTACTGTTCCGATGACCGACACGGAGACGCTCTCCACCGTCACTGACGGCTGTGCGGAAAGGGGATTGAGTTCGGTGCGCATCAGCTTCATATACATCTCCCGGCAGATCCACGCGTCGGTCGCGGCATATTTCCTTTGAGAATCGGAAAGAGTCTCGGCCTCCCAGTTGGAAAGCTGCTGCGTCTTGGAGACCTTCACTCCGAGAACTATCGCCGCCATCTTCTTCACGCTCTTGTCCCTTATCCCCCAGTCCGGAACGATTTTCTGCAAATCGACGAACGCGGCCGGAGTGAACCGGGCATAACGCTGAAGCCCGTTGACGTCGTCCTTCGTGGCCGCCCCCACCTTGATTATGTTCGGGTTCGCCAGAATGTTGCACAGCTCCCTCTGCATTCCGAGAGCCTTGACGCGGAAAAGGAAAGCCTTCCCTCCGCCGGACAGCTGGAGAAGCGCGACCCCGGGATGTGGCGAGCGGGGAGTGAAACACGGTTTGGTCTCCGTGTCGAAGCCCAGCACCTGCTGCCTGCGAAGATAGCGGACAGCCTTGAAGTAGTCCTCCGACACCGAGTCAATCACCTGGATCTCACCTCCGAAAGCCGCCTGCGGAAGCTTCTCTATCTCTTCAGGAGTAATATTTTCAGAAAAATTGTTCTCGTCCACCTGTAAGCCTCCCTTGCGGCATCCGCCCGTCATTTCGTCCTGAACGGAAGCGCCGATATGTTAAGGATTATATAATAGAGGAATATGAAAAACAGAGCGATGGAAATGTGCATCGAAAGCAGCGGAGTCGCCACCAATATGGCGACGCTCCCGGCGAAAAACGCCACGCGCAGCTTCCCGTTCACTCCGGACAGCAGATGCGCGCCCTTCTTGATTTTCATCGCGAACATAGGAATCTCGCTCACGAGCAGCCAGGAGAGCAGGACGGACAGCAGCGGCACGGCGATGCGGACGACGCTCCAGTCCGCAAGCCACTTCGCGAGAGGGCTGCCGGACAGCGAGGTGAAACAGACGAGCGAGCCGAGCAGCATCGCGCAGGCCGGCGTGGCAAGTCCTATGAAATTCTCGCTCTGACGATCGTCCACGTTGAACTTCGCCAGCCGCAGCCCAGAGAAGACCGCGACAAGAACCGGAGAATACACCACGGCGCGGCTCAGGAAAGAGTCAGCCCCGGACTCCGACACGGGACTTTCCGCGAAAGACGACAGCGCGAGGCATACCGTCATAACCGAGGGGAGCACCCCGAAGCTGACAAGGTCGGCGAGCGAGTCAAGCTCCTTGCCCATCGGGGAATACGCCCCGAGAAGCCTGGCCGCGAGCCCGTCGCAGAAATCAAATACGGAAGCCGCCAGCATCAGGCAGAACGCCGCCGGCAGCTCCCCTTTCAGGCAGCACAGAACTCCCGCCACGCCGCAGAGAAGATTCATCGACGTTATCGCGTTGGGGATATGTCTGACAATTCTTTTCATAAATATCGAAAACAGCGGTTGGGCATTAGAAACCTGAGAAAACAAACCGCTGCGTCAGATTTTTCAATTATTTTCGAGTACAGGTTTCCTACTTTATCCCGAGCTTCTTCCTTATCTGCTTGGGAATCGCGTCCTTGTGCACGACGATGTTGAGAGTCTTGTATCTGACGTATGCGTCAGAAGCGTACCATATCCCCTTGTACGCGCCGGCTTCGCCCCAGGAGTTCTTCACGATGAAGAACGGGTTGCCGTTCTGATCCTTGGCGAGACCGTAGATGTGCATTCCGTGGTCGTCGGTCGTGGTCTTGTCGTCGTATGAAGTCTGACGCATCTCCTGCGTGATCTTCTTCTCCTCCTTCGTGGCAGGCTTCTCCTCAGGCTTCTCCTCGGACTTGCCGACCCAGTGCTCCTGGTCAGAGCCCGCCGTAGGTTTCACATCGACGTCCGGAACGGTGGCCAGACCGTCGCGGGTGAATCCCTTCTCGCTCACGTCAGCGCCCCAGGCGATGGTGAAACCTTTGTCTATCGCATTGTACATCACCTCCATAAGTTCGTCTATAGGAAGGTTGTACGCAGTACCCCAGCGCCAGTTGTCGCAGACTTCGATGACGAATGGCTCGTAGAACGGATGATGGGTGTAGGACGAGAGATTCACATAGTCGTTCACGTTGATTCCGAGGAAGTCGCGGTATGACTGCGGGGTGTAGGTCTTCCCGTCGACGTCGAACACGACCGGAAGTTCTCCGAGATATGCGCTGAGGATGCCGTTGTACGCGTTCTTCCACGCCGTCGAGAGCTTCCTGTTCGGATTTTCCGCAATCGCCTTGATGAATCCCTCCAGAGCCGCGTCCATCTCCATCTGGACCGGAAGCTCGGTGCCGTAGTTCATTCCCGTGTAGACGTTCTGCGGAACGATTCCGTAATTCCTTATCACCTCGAAAACATCCCCGAACGAGCTGCCTGCGGAGAATCCGAGCTTGCCGTCAAGGCGCACATATTTCACTCCCCTGTCAAAATAAGACCTGTTCACGACGAACATCTCCGAAAGATCCGTCTCCACACCCTTCTGGCGGAGCACCTCGGACTCCACGAACGAAAGCGCGGAGAAGCACCAGCAGGTGCCGGAGCGATACTGGTTCTTGACGCTTGTCACAGGGTTCTCTTTCACCGTTGTAAACTGATACTCAGGCTCCTTCTCCTTGTCCGGAGTCTGCGCCGCCGCACTCAGCCCCAGGACCAGCGCCGCGATTGCCACGATTGTTTTCTTCATTTCAGTATAATTTCCTTTAACAGATTATTCGCAAGTCGGCAAAGATACATCATCGGCCTCAAAATCACAAATATAAGTTTCGTGTATAACCCAACTTATTGATGGCTCGGGCCGTTACTCTTATTCACCTTTTTTAGCCCACGCACTTTTTTTTCATCTCAACCCCCTGCACCCCCTGTCAGGGGGATTTTCACGGCCTCACGGCCGACGGGCAGAAGTCCTTGCCAGTTTCGCAAATGCGAAACTGGAGATTACCTACATTGACGCCCCAGCGGCCGTCCTGAACGATCGGGACAGCCTTGCCGTCGGCGTTCTTCTGCCAGAAGACCTCGTCGAGGAAGGTGTGGGAATGGCCGCCGACCACGAGGTCAACGTTCCTCGTCCTGGCGACAAGCTCCCTGTCCATCAGCGTCTTCTCGCCCTCGAAGCCGAGATGCGTGAGACAGATGACCAGGTCGCATTTCTTCCTGTTCCTCAGATAGTCCGCGTAACGCTCCGTCACATCAACCGGGTCGAGGTATTTCAGATTCGCAGCTATGGACGCGTCCACGACCGGGCGTACGTCCGTGAGAAGCCCGATGACCCCGATCTTCAGCCCCCCGCGCCTTATTATGACGTACGGTTTCACATAGCGCCCGAGCCGGAACCGCGAGAAATCGTAGTTGGCGCATACGACCGGGCATTTCAGCTTCGCCAGCCTGTCCGCGAGAGCATCCAGACCGTTGTCGAACTCGTGGTTGCCGAGCGCGGTCACGTCGTAGCCCAGCGCGTTCATCAGCTCGACCTCCAGAAATCCGTCGAGCACGGTGAAATAGGACGAACCCTGGCTGAAGTCGCCGGCGTGCATCAGAAGCACGTTTCGCCGTCCGTCCGCCGTGCGCACGCTGTCGATGTAGGCGGCACGCTCGATCGTGCCGCCGTGCCCCTTGAGCTCGCCGGTCTTTTCCGCGTCTATATGACTGTGGGTGTCGTTCAGATGCAGAATCGTAAGTTTCTGCGCCCCCGCGCCCCAGGATGCGAGCAGCAGAAGAACCGCCGCCGCACAGAAGAATTTTCTTTTCATCTATCTAACTTAAGTTTCTCAAGTATTCTAACTTCTTTTATTGACCCCTCCCGTCCCCTTTACAGGGGAAGTGGTGCTCCATTTGCCCTATCGGCACATCCCCTCCCTTCGCAAACTGCGCACGGCGCTTTTGCGCCTTGGGATTTTTACGGTCTTGCGGCCGACGGACAGAAGCCACTGCAAATTTTCACCCCCGTGAAACTAATTGCGCTTCGGTTTCTTGATTATCGTTATCCGGTTGTCCTTGTGATATTCAATCGGCTTCCCCTCCTCCGTGAGCTTCTTCACCTTGTCGAGGACTATGTCAATGATGTCGACGTCGAATATCTCCATATTCCTCGCCCTCCGGCCGAGATACAGCCCGTCGCCTCCGTTGAGCAGGAACGAAATCGTCGCGACTCCGTACCACCGGTCGTCGTCGAGCGGCTCCCCGCCGACCTTGGCGGAGACTATCCTGTGGTTCTCCGCCACGATCTCGCAGCCCCCGAGCACCTGGAATCGTTCAGCGGCCATCGAGTCGAGCACAGCCCGGATCTCCCGGCCCTGAAGTTCGAGATAGACCACCTGGTTCTTGAACGGGAACATCGACATCAGGTCGTCGAGAGTCACCGGGCCTTCGGGCATATCGCAGCGTATCCCCCCGAAATTGCCGACCCCGAAGGCGACGTCCTTGCCGGAAAGATTCTCCACAGACTCCATTATCGTGTCAATGAACCAGTTGGAAAGCTCCGACTGCGGTTTCTTCGCCGCCATCGTCCTCGTGCTCCAGCCCACGACCTTCTTGACCGAGGCCATAGCCGGCTGCGCCTCTATGATTTTCGCGGCGGCGCGGGCGGTGGCGGTGTTCCGCCCGAAGACCCGGCCGTTCGGCGCGTGATATTCCCCGCATTTCATCTCCCCGAGGCATTCCCTGACATTGTCCGCCGATGGGGCCTTCGTCCCGGTGCGGCTTCCGTCCATAGGGGTGACGGTCCAGGACTCGACCCTTATGTCCGGGTTCTGCCCGGCGGCGGCAAGGCAGAGCAGCATAGCCGGCAGAGCCGCCATAATTCTGTGAATAATAGACATATCCCGATTACATTGTTCAACTGAAGCTTCGCGAGCGCGAAACCCGAGTTCCGTCATTTCATTCTCAACCATTTCCACAGGTCCCTGAACGTGGACTTCTTTCCGAAAGTGAGGATTCCCATCTTGTAGATTTTCGCGGACATCCACGCGCATCCGATGAAAGTCAGCAGCAGCAGCGCGACCGAAAGCGCGAGCTCCCAGAACGGGACGCCGAACGGAATCCTCGCCAGCATCACTATCGGGGACGTGAACGGAATAATCGAGCCCCAGAACGCCAGCTGGCTGTCCGGCGACTTGAACGCGTAGATGGCGATGAAGAATCCGAGAAGCAGCGGAATCGTCACCGGAATCTGCAGCTGGCTGCTGTCAGCCTCGTTCTCCACCGACGAGCCTATTGCCGCGAAGAGCGAGGAGTAGAGCAGGTAGCCAAGGATGAAGAATATCACGAACGAGACGAGTATCTGCGTGTAGTTCATATCCATAAGCGAGGCGATCACAGAGTTGTCCTGCATATTGAGGCTCGAAGCCACCGCCGCAGGGTCGATGTTCATCCCTCCGGCGTCAATTGCCGACGGATTCGCGCCTGTCGCGGTAATCTGCTGCGTCCCGCCGGCAAACTTGTCGAAACCGATGAACCCGCCGACAGCTGTGACAATCACGCCGGTCAGCACGATCCAGAGCAGGAACTGCGTCAGCGCGACGGCCGCGACGCCTATTATCTTGCCGTACATCAGCTCGGTGGCCTTCACGCTCGAAACCAGCACCTCGACCACCCGGCTCGACTTCTCCTCGATCACTGAAGACATCACCATCCCGGAGAACATCGTGATGAACATATAGATTATCATCCCGAGCAGCATCGACACGACCATCTTCACCTCCGCCGAATCAAGCTTCGCCTCACCCGAGTCGTCCATCGTGTAGGTGGTCAGCTTCACGTCGGCCTTCACCTCGTCCATAATCTGCTTCAAATCCCCTATATCATAAAGAGATATTCGGTAGTCCTCCACCGCGTCGTCGACCCTCGACTCAATCGCCTCCTTCAGCTCCACGCTCAGGGCCTTGTCCGCGTAAGTCACAACATTGACGCTCCTGGTGGAGTCGATCACGGGCGAGACGACCATAAGGACATCGATTCCCAACCCCTTAAGATTCTGTTTCAGAGAATCGGGGTTCTGCCGTGAATAATCCGTAAATATATATGAATCATTGGATTCCAATGTCGGCATCACGATTCCCGACTTGTCGACCACCGCAATCTGCTTCCCGCCGTCCTCCGCGAAGAGCATAATCAGCGAAGGGATCATCGTCAAGGCGGCGAACAGAATCGGCCCGAGGAAAGTTATGACAATGAAGGACTTCTTACGGACCCTTGTCGTGTATTCGCGTGAGATTATCACGCCTATATTCCTGATATTCATCGCAATAGATTTAGCGTTTCACTTCATCGTCCGGCTTCCGCATCCGCACGCCCCTCCCCGGCTCCGGAGACGCACCCGGAACCTGCCGGAGATTGCGTCCCTCCTACAAGGGATATGAATATGTCGTTCATCCTCGGCACGAGCTCGCGGAAGGAAGTGACCGCGACCCCCTCCGCAAGAATCGCGGAGAGCGCGTCGTTGTTGCAGGCGTTTTCAGCGAGCGAGAGCACCGCCGTGCGCCTCCCCGCGTCATCGCGGTCGCTCAGGACCCGGAACAGCCCCTCGCGTGCGGCAAGAGGCGTTTCGCCGGTGTAGACAAGCTCCACGTTGTTGTTGCCGTAGCGGCGGCGGATGTCGTCGAGCGGCCCGGAGACGACGAGCTTCGACATATTGATGAGCGCGATGTCGTCACAGAGTTCCTCGACCGACTCCATATTGTGCGTGGAGAGCACTATCGTCGCCCCCTCGTCCTTCAGACGGAGAATCTCCCTCTGCACCGCCTGCGCGTTGACCGGGTCGAACCCGCTGAAAGGCTCGTCGAGAATGAGCAGCGCCGGACGGTGGACCACCGTGGTGACGAACTGGACCTTCTGCGCCATACCTTTCGAGAGCTCCTCGACCTTCCTGTTCCACCAGGACTCCATCCCGAAGCGCACGAACCACTTCTTCAGCTCCGTCTCGGCGTCCTTCGAGGACATCCCCTTGAGACGGGCGAGGAACAGGGCCTGCTCCCCCACCTTCATCTTGCGGTAAAGCCCCCTCTCTTCGGGCATATAGCCGATTTTTTCGACATCCTTCTGCGTGATCGGACGGCCGTCGAAGAGAATCTCGCCCCCGTTCGGAATGGTTATCCGGTTTATGATCCTTATCAGCGTCGTCTTCCCCGAACCGTTAGGCCCGAGAAGCCCGAAAATCCTGCCTTTCTCCATCGTCACGCTGACGCGGTCGAGAGCGACTTTCTCGCCGAAAGACTTGCAGACCTCCCTGCATTCAATCAATCCCATACTATTATATTTTCGTGTGTATCCCCAAAGTGTATATTATATTCTAAAGTATTCATTCAAATACGGACATATATCATATTGAAGCTTTCGTCGAGATATGAATATATATCCATATATCAGTCAGTATATTCCTTTATCAACTCGGCACAGCGGCGATTGCAAGTCAGTCCGCGGCTCAGAAGTCACAGCGTCAGCAGTCTCGCCGTAAGCTCCGTCATCATCTCCGCATCGCCGGCCTCGCCGCAGTCCCCGCCCTTGCCCTTGAAATCATAGTCGCGGATGAGGGCTATCGCCGCCATACATTTGCGCGTCGGGTAGTTGCGCACCGCCGCGTCGTATTCCCGCAGGAAATAGGGGTTCACCCCGAGCAGCGCCGCCTTCTCCGCACTGCCCGCGGACGGCTTGGAAGCGAGCAGTGCGTTGTATTTCAGTATCCTGTAGAAATGCGTGAACAGCGCGGCCGTGGCCATCGGAAGGGCGAACTTCGCGGCCGAGCCGAGATGCGCCGCAATCTTCAGGGCCTTGGCCGAATTGCGGGCGGAAAGCTCCCTCGTGAGCTCGAATATGCTGTACTGGCGGCTTATCCCGACATTCCGTTCAATGTCCTCCGCGCTCACCTCGGTCACGCCCTCCGGCAGGTTCTTGAGCATCTTGTCCGTCTCGACCGCAATCTTCGACAAGTCCGTGCCGGCATATTCCGCCATCAGCGAAGCGGCCTCCGGAGCTATCCGCAGCCCCCTTGAACCGAAATAGGAGTTTATCCATTGAGGCATCTCGTAGTCCCGCAGCGGGGAGGACTCGACGACAACGCCGATCTTGTTTGCGCTCTTGTAGAGGGACTTGCGCTTGTCGGCCGACGCTCCGTGCAGGGCGATGACAAGCACCGTGCTCTCCAGTGGCCTGGCGCAATAGACGGCCAGCTCTTCGAGAGAGCGCATCACCTGGGCCTCCTTCACCACCACCAGCTGCCTGTCGGCGAACATCGGGTAGCGCCTCGCGGCGGTGACGACCGTGTCGGCGTCTACATCCGCGCCGTAGCACACCGTCTGGTTGAAATCCCGCTCGCTGTCATTCTCGAAAGCGTTGTCTATGATCGCGTTGCAGACAAGGTCTGCATAGTAGGGCTCCTCGCCCATAAGCAGGTACACCGGAGCGAACTCCCGCCTCTTTACGGCGGCGATTATCTCCGCGCACTGCCTGTCCGTTTCAGCAAATCCCTTTGCCATAGATGTTCATAACACAATCAAACGGGGAAGCCTTCGAGAAAGACCTCCCCGCCTGCGATTTCCTATTTGACCTGTTTCTCCTTCACCCGCGTCAGCTTCTCCTTGAGTATGTCGGCGCAGTCCACCACCGCGTCCTCGAACGTCGCCGCGTTCCTCTCGACCACGACGTCATTTCCCGGAATCTGAACCTTCACCCACACGTTCTTGTTGTTATGTTCCTGAAGAAGCGACAGTTTCACGTCCACTCCCAGAACCGTGTCGTGGAATCTCGACAGTTTGGAAAGTTTCTTCTCCACGAAATCCAGAAGCTTCTGGTCGGCGTCGAAACGGATTGACTGAATTCTGATCTCCATACTTACCTCCTTTTTAGTCCTTTTCGGGGACTGATTTTGCCCTCGGATGGGCGGTTTCATAAATGTTCTTCAGTTTGACGATCGAGTTGTGGGTGTAAATCTGCGTCGTGGCGAGCGACGAGTGGCCGAGCATCTCCTTTATGGAGTTCAGATCCGTCCCTTCGTCGAGAAGCTCCGTCGCAAGCGTGTGCCTCAGTATGTGGGGCGAACGCCTTCCGGTGACCCCGGACAGCGCGGCGAAATCGCCCTTGACGGCCCTGTCGACCAGAACGGGATAGATTCTCTCCCCCCGCCAGGTCAGAAACATCGCATCCTTCGCGCCAGATCTCCCCCCTCTCAACGTCTCAACTGCTTTCAAATATAGCAAAATTTCTTCACACAGCGACTCGACCACGGGAATTTCACGCATTTTATTTCCTTTCCCCCGCACGGTCACCACCCGCCTCGACGGGTCGAAGTCGCTGACATTCATTCCGATAAGCTCGCTGCGGCGGATTCCGAGGTCGATGAGCGCGGACACGATGACCCGTTCAAGTCTTTTCTCGTAAAGATCCTTCGCCTCCAGACGGTACGAACGCCGCAAATCCGGATCCTCCTCCGACAATGACGCGGCGTATGCTGCGCGGAACGCATCCAGAAACTCTTTCGAGGCGTAGATGTCGGTGGATAGGAAGTAGCGGGACAGCTCGTCCTCGCGGTAGAATTCCGGCAGACGCTTCGGAATCTTCGGCCGGCGCACGGACTTCACGGGATTGGCTTCGAGGTCGCCGCCCCGCACGAGAAACGTGCAGAAGCTGCTCAGCACGCTCAGATGGAGGTTCACTGTCTTCGGCGCAAGCGAGCGTCCGTCAAGCAGATGCACCTCGTAGTCGCGCACGACGGCGGGGTCTATGACGGAGATGTCCCCTGCGAAGGCCGCGAAATCGGCGAGCGCGTCGGTGTAGAGGGCGCAGGTGCGGGCGGAGTAGCGCCGCACTCCGGAGATGTAGATCCGGAACGCCTCGATCCATCCTTCAAGTTTTGTCCTGCTTTCCGCCATTCAAACTATATCTCTGATTATCCTACACTTAATACGTCCAATCCTCAAGAGGCTCTGGCCAGACCGCCGCAGTTCCGCCACGCCGCAAAAGTTCCGCCACACCGTAAAAGTTCCGCACAGCCGCGACCTCCTGTTCAGGCGACAGGCTCAAGCCCCATCTCGGAAGCCTTCCGCCGCATCAGGGCGTCGGCCGCCTCGAACTCGTTCGGAATCTCCCCGTCCAGAATCGCGTTCTTGACATATTCCTTCAGAACGCCTATCGCCCTTCCCGGCGGAA
The DNA here is from genome assembly GCA_963646585.1 of Candidatus Gastranaerophilales bacterium HUM_1. Taxonomy (GTDB): domain Bacteria; phylum Bacteroidota; class Bacteroidia; order Bacteroidales; family UBA932; genus Cryptobacteroides. The sequence continues at coordinate 12,371 of CAVIXF010000017.1, forward strand.
TCCCGAAGACCTGCATCACATACTCTCCGCTGATCGGGTTCTTGAAGTTGCGCACGGCGTCCTTCGCCTCCACCTCGACGAGCTTGCGGCTCACCAGCTCGAAATTCGCGTGCAGCCGCTCCACCTTCCGCATATTCTTGGAAGTTATGTCCCCGTGGCAGAGAATCATCAGGTCGTCGATGTCGTCGCCCGCCTCGAACAGCAGACGACGCACGGCCGAGTCCGTAACCTCTTCGGTCACAAGCGCAATCGGCCGCAGATGCAGCTCGACGAGCTTCCGGACATATTCCATCTTCTCGTTCAGCGGCATCTTCAGGGCCTTGAATATCTTCGGCACCATACGGCCGCCCACGACCTCGTGCCCGTGGAAAGTCCAGCCAGCCACAGGGTCGTACCTCTTGGTCGCCGCCTTGCCGACGTCGTGCAGGAGCGCGGCCCAGCGCAGCCACACGTTCGGCTCCATTCGCGTCCTTATGACAGTCCCGCCCTTGCCGTCCGGAACATAGTCGTTCAGCCTCCCCTCCGCAATCGCCGCAGTTTCAAGCGCCGCGACATTGTCCACGACCTGCAGAGTGTGGGCGAAATTGTCCTTGTGCCCGTGCCCCTCGACGGACTGCACGCCCTTGAGAGCGGTGATCTGCGGCAGAATCAGCTCCAGCAGGCCGGTCTCGTCCAGAAGACGGAAGCCTGTCGACGGCTTCTCCGTCAGAAGAATCTTGTTGAGTTCGTCGACAATCCGCTCTTCGGAGAGAATCCCGATGCGGTCGCGGTTGCGGCGTATGGATTCGAGCGATTCGGGAACTATGGTGAAAGGGTGCTCCGGCGTGGAGAGCTTCGTGGCGAAACGGACTGCGCGAATCATACGGAGCGGGTCGTCGATGTAGGTCGCGTCCGGATCGAGCGGAGTGCGGATTATGCCGGCGGCGAGGTCGCTCATCCCGTCGAAAGGGTCGATGAGCGTCCCGAAGTCCTCTTTCTGGAGGCTGAACGCCATCGCGTTTATCGTGAAGTCCCGGCGCAGCTGGTCCTCCCGTATCGTGCCGTCCTCGACTATGGGCTTCCGCGAATCCCGCCTGTAACTCTCCTTTCTCGCGCCGACGAACTCGACTTCCATTCCGTGATATTTCAGCATCGCCGTCCCGAAATTCTTGAATTCAGTGACATAACATTTTTGTTTACTTCCACAACATTTCTGTTTCTCTATGTGTGCAGCAACATTGTTCGCCAATTCTATGCCGCTTCCCTCAACGACGATGTCAATGTCCTTGCTCGGCCGCCGCAGGAAGCAGTCGCGCACATATCCCCCGATCACGAACGCCCTGATGCCCATCTCCTCCGCCGCATCGGACACGATTCTGAAGATTTCGTGATTCAGAAATTCCTTGTATTCCGCCATCGCTATGTTATATTTCGTATGTATATTTAATCTTTTGCGCCTTTAGCTCTGCACATATATATTAACCCCTCCCGTCCCCTCTGTAGGGGAAGTGGTGCTCCATTTGCCCTACCAACACATCCTCTCCCTTCGCAAACTGCGCACGGCGCTTTTGCGCCTTCATCTTCTTCCGTACATATCCTCGTAAGTCGGATAGGCTTCCAGGCGGGTCATCCCGCCCCTGCGGTCGAAAGCGAAGCCGAGGGTCTTCCGGCCGTTGGTCAGGAAGACATATCCCACTTTCAGAATCATATTGTACCTCGCCACCTGCATAAGCACGTCACCCGTCAGCTCCACATCCGGACGCTTGCACTCGACCACCGCCAGAGGCTTCGCGTCGCGCCCGTAGACGACGATGTCCGCCCTCAGGTTCTTCCCGCCCAGAGAAAACCCGACCTCCGACATCATCAGATGCTCCGGCACGCCCATCGTCCGCTTCAGAACGGCGTCGATGAACCACTGCCTCACCACCTCCTCCGGGGTCAGAGCCACGGCCTTCCTCCTCAGCGGATCCCATATTTCGTTCACATTCACGGCGGTTGCGGATTTCAGCGGGCAAAGTTACAAAATATCGCTTATTCGGACGATATTCGTACCTTTGTGCTCCCGGATTTTCAGATGAATTTCAGATGAATCTTCCGGCAGGCTTCCAAACGGATTCCGGGACGAATTTCCTTAGAACGATGAAAAAGACGATTGAGATAATATACGAGGACAAGTGGCTGGTTGCCATCAACAAGCCGTCGGGGCTTATGAGCGTGGCGGGGAACAGGAAGGATGTGGAGACGGCGTATATGCTTGTGAACGATTACCTTATGCACAAGTACAACGGACGGGTGAAGGCTCAGGTGCTGCATCGTCTGGACCGCGACACCTCCGGCGTGCTGCTGTTCGCCAAGGACTTCAGAGTGAAGATGGCGATGACGGACAACTGGAACGAGAGGGTTGCGGAGCGGAAATATGTGGCGGTGGTTGGTGGGGTGCCTGGAGTAGCGGCTCACGGGGGGACTGATGGAGTGGCTGACGGGAAGTCAGGAGAAGCCGGAGTGAATGATGCCTGGCAGACAGCTCGGGAACTGCCGTCCGGGAGAATCGTGAGCTATCTGACGCAGGACGAGAAGAACTTTATGGTCTACTCGTCGCTGCGGGACAACGGCGGTGAGGTCGCCGTGACGAACTGGCGGGTGCTCAAGACCGACGGGAAACGCTCGCTTGTTGAGTTTCTGCTTGAGACCGGGCGCAAGAACCAGATCAGGGTGCAGTCGGCGACACATCTGCACTGCCCCGTGCTCGGCGACCCCAAATACGGCGACGCAAAGTCTGCGCGGAGGCTCTGCCTGCACGCCAAGGGGCTGAGCATCATACACCCGGTGACAGGACGGCTGCTCAGCATCACCGCGAATACGCCGCGCTATTTCAACAGCCTGATTTAGGAGCGGTTGCGAGGATTCGTCCAAGGAGCATAACGCAACAATGCGACTTTCAGAGCTGTCCGGCGAGAAACTCGGCGTAGCCGTGCCAGGAGTTGCGGGCGATGAAGTCCCGGAGGGTCTGCAGGTCGACTGTCCTGTCCGACTTGAGGATTTCAATCATTTCAGCCTCGGAGGAATATATGTGGCACACGCCCTCGCCGGCAAGGTCCGCGAACGCGCCGACCGCCGGCCCGACCGGATTGCCGCCCATCGCAAGAGTATCCATCAGCACTCCCGACCCGGACACGCTGCCTTTCAAGTACGGGAATAGCACGAACCTGCTGCCACGGATGAGCGCGGCAAGCTCCTCAAAATCAGCGGCTCTGTTTTCAAAGACGATTTCCGTGCGCACAGCGGAGCCATCTGAGCCGGAGTCTTCGGAGGCGCATCCGGGAATGTGAACGCCGCTGCGACCCGCATTGCATTCCGAGACGGCTCTCTCGATGGCCGAGGCGAGACTTCCGTCCCTGCACCGTCCGACAATCCGCACTTTCAGCCCTGCGGCACGCACAGCCGGACTGGATACGAATTCAAGCACGCCCTTGTAGGGAAGGATGTCGCCCCAGATCAGAATCTCCTCCCCTCCGGCGGATGAGTCCCCACACGAGCAAGGGGAGGACGAGGGAAACTCCCCGGGAAACGGGGACGAGACAGGATGGCAGATGTAGCGAACCTTGTCAGTCGGACAGCCGTAGCCGGCGAGCATTTCCCGCGCCAGTCCGGCGGTGTCCCGCGAGTGGCAGACGACAAGGCGCGACTGCACGAGCTGCGCCCTGGTGAGCGAGCGCGACATCCGGTTCTCCCCCTTGTGGGGTCGCGGATTATGGAAAATGAACACCATCTCCCTCCCCCTCAGGCGCATCACGAGAAAGCTCAGCCGCGCCATCAGATACTGCACGAACGCCAGCCGATGGAATGCAATGGTCTCCACGAAGCTGAGAAGAAAGACGTCGGCCGTGAACGAATGCCGGAGCAGCGCCCATCCCTGCGACAGCCACGGACGGCCGTCGGCGTCAAGCACGTCGAACCACTCCGCCAGATTCTCCTTGAGAATGGTGAAATACCTGTTCGGACATCCGCTCTTGCGGTTCGCCGACGGCGCGACGTATATCTTTCTCTTACCCGACATATATCTTTCTCTTACTCACTGTATCACAAGTATATGACCAATCGTACGCATCTCAATCCCGATGCCGCGTCATCCTCACCCTCAAACCTTCACCAATCTTGCCGGCTCACCTTCCGAGCAAGCGCTTCAGCAGATATGTCAGATCCGCGACAAGGAACTGCCAGGCCGGAGTCCCGACGTAGGTTCTGTAGTAATATTTTTCGCTGCGGTACTTCATCTCCCGTACC
>CAVIXF010000018.1:0-16536 GCA_963646585.1 Candidatus Gastranaerophilales bacterium HUM_1
TGGGGCAAACGGAGCACGACTTCCCCTGCAGAGGGGACGGGAGGGGTCAATAAAAAACGGGAGGGGTCAATAAAAGAAAAGTGCGTGGGCTTTAAAAGGCCGAAAAGAGAGATGAGTTAGTAATATTAAATGAGTTAGATACTTGAGAAACATAGAGGAGATTACAGACGATTTTCTTTGCACGGTGGACGTCCACGACATCCTGCCGCAGCGCGAGCCGTTCGTGATGGTGGGGAGGATACTCCATTTCGAGATGGCGACGTCGGTTTCGGAGATGACGGTGCGGGAGGACAATCTTTTCGTCGAAGACGGGTTTTTCTCGCCCTGCGGAATCATCGAGAACATCGCCCAGACCTGCGCGTCGAGGATAGGGATATATAATAAATATGTTTTAGGCAATGACGTCCAGATAGGTTACATCGGGGCCATCCGCGACTGCTCCTTCACCGGGCGTGTTCCGGTCGGCTCGCGGCTGACTACGAGGATTGATGTGCTTGAGGAGATTTTCGGGATGACGCTCGCCTCGGCCGCCGTGGAATGTGACGGGCGGACTGTGGCCACGGCGAATCTCAAACTGGCGGTGAAAGGACAGTGACGGGGTGGGCGGCACGATGGCGGACTGCCGCTCGGGGGATATGAAGCGAAAAATAAAAAGGGAAATGGGGAACGGCATCATACTTACGGCCGAGAAGGCGTTTGAAATCCGCTTCAGCGAAGTGGATATGATGGGGGTCGTGTGGCACGGCTCCTACGCCGCCTACCTCGAAGACGCACGCGAGGCGTTCGGGGAGAAATACGGGCTTTCATATACGCGCTACATAGTCGAGTATGTCTTCACGCCCATAGTCGAGCTGAAACTCCGCTACGTGAAGCCCCTGCGCTACGGGATGAAGCCCCTCGTCAGGATCAGCTACCGCCCGACTGACGCGGCGAAGATAATCTTCGACTACGAAATCATAGACACGGCGGACGGCTCCACGGTGCTCACGGCGACGTCGGTGCAGGTGTTTATGGACAGGAACTACAAGCTGCTCTGGGAATCTCCGGCGTTCTACGAAGAGTGGAAGAAACAATATGGTTTCGGAAGAGATACGGCTGAATGAGGGGGATGCGGAATGAACTGGAAGTTCCTGAATGATGGTTTCTGAATGATGGTTTTTGAATGCGACAGATTCGAGTGCGATATCCTTTAGTGAAAGGCGACAAAACAGGAATGTAATATGATAAGAATAGTCTCCGACAACGTCACTTCTCCGCTCGGGCTCACCACGGCTGAAAACTATGCCGCGCTGAGGCGGGGCGACACGGCGTTGCGGGAGACTGACGGCTGTCTCGGCGTGCCCGGCCGGTTCTGCGTCGGGATGTTCCCGGAAGAGCGTCGCGCCGCGTTGAGGCTTGAGGGCTTCAGCTGGTTCGAGTCGCTGGTCATCAGATCCATTCGTGACGCGCTGGGACGCTGCGAGGTGAATCCCGCTTCGTCGCGGACAGTCTTCATACTCGGGACCTGCACGGCCGGAGTCGAGGAGCTCGGCTCTGTCCCCGAGGCGGACGGGGACTATCTCGCCCCCGGCGCGGCGGCGAAAAAAATCGCCTCCGCCCTCGGATTCATTAATGACCCGCTTGTCCTGAGCAACGCCTGCATCTCCGGGGCGGCGGCGCAGCTGTTCGCCGCGAGACTGATCTCCGCCGGGGTTTATGACAGCGCGGTGGTCTGCGGGGCCGACGCGGTCTCCGCATTCGTGCTGGCCGGATTCGGTTCGCTGAAGGCTCTGTCCCCCTATAAATGCCGGCCGTTCGATATGGAGCGTCTCGGGCTCAACATCGGAGAATGCGCCGCGACGATGGTGCTGACAGGGGATGGGGATTTCAAGGGAGACCCGGGTTTGTCTGCGGCCGGGGATGAGACTTCTTCCGGCAGGGTGGAGGCCGGGTTCAACGGTACGGAGTCTCTTGACGGAATGAATGGAACGGAAGCCCGTCGGAATGGGGGCGGGAATCTCCTGAACGGCGGCTGTTTCTGGACTCTTGCGGCGGGATGTATGAGCAACGACGCTTACCACATCAGCGCGCCGATTCCTTCCGGGGAGGGTGTCCGCCGGACTCTGGATGGGGCGCTCGGGCTTCCGGGAGGGGGCGGAACTCTCCAGCGGGATGTTCCCGCCGCCGGGGAAGATGCTGTTGCGCTTCAGGAGGATGCCCCCCGCTCTGCGGACGGAGTTTCCGCTATGCGCTTCAAGGAGCGGCTCGCCTGCGTCACGGCGCACGGGACCGCCACGATGTTCAACGACCAGATGGAGTCGAAGGCCATCGCGGAAGCCGGGCTGGGAGATGTCCCGGTGACGGCTCTGAAACCCCATTTCGGGCACACTTTCGGCGCGTCAGGCGTGCTGGAGGCGATTATGACCGCCCGCGCCCTCGACGAGGGGGTGATTCTGCCGGTCCGAGGGTTCGGGGAACTCGGCGTGAGCGGAAAAATCAATGTCTGCAAGACCTTGGCGCATACGGACAAGAAGGCTTTCGTCAAGATTCAGTCGGGTTTCGGCGGCTGCAACGCATCCCTCGTCTATTCCCGCGGGCCCCTCTACGTTGGCGGAACTGACAGTTTCCGCACAGCCCTTTCTGAAGACAGTCTTTTCAGCCGTGCGGGCTTTGGAAGTCTTGCCGGCGGGAATCCCGTCCCTTCCGGGATGCCGGAGTATGAACTTGTCCGGAAAGTCACTCTGTCACCGTCCGAAGTGAGGATTGATGACGAAAAGATTTGTTTTGAGCACAGCGGCTTCGCGCTCCTGACGGAAATCTACCGGAAGTGTCTGCCAGACGACGCCAGATTCTACAAGATGGATCCCTACAGCCGGCTCGCATATACGGGTGCGGCTCTCGCGCTGAAGGACGCTCCCGGAAACATCGACCCCTGCCGCGTCATCCTCCTGCTGTTCACAGAGAACGGCTCGGTGCTTGCCGACCGCAGGCATCTTTCGACATTCCGTGGTGCGGAGGGCTTCTATCCGAGCCCGGCCGTGTTCGTCAACACCATCCCGAACGCCGTCCTTGGCGAAATCGCTGCGCAGTACGGGATAAAGGGCGAGACGGATCTCGTGATGCTGCCCCGCAGGGACGAGGATTTGATGCGGACGGTCACGGAAGTCACTCTGAACGCCGTCCGTCCGGATGCCGCCGTATGCGGATGGGCCGACTGCCTCGGCGAGGACTCGTTCTCCGCCGACATAAGACTTTACAGAAGACGGCGCTGACAGACCCGGGGAGGGTTCATAAATATGGAAACATAAGTTGGAGCACTTGAGAAACCCGAATATGGAAATATATGATTTACAATGAAATATAAAGGATGAAAATATGGAAAAGAAAGAACTGACCGACGAACTCAAGCAGCAGATTATCGAGGCTCTCAATCTCGAAGATATGACTCCGGATATGATTGACGAAAACGGGCCTCTCTTCGGCGAAGGCCTCGGGCTCGACTCCATCGACGCTCTCGAACTGATTGTCCTCCTCGACAAGAACTACGGAATCAAGCTCTCCAACCCCGCCCAGGGCAAGGAGATATTCAGGAGCGTGGCCTGCATCGCCGACTATGTCGAGAAAAACCGGACGAAATAAGGGACGAATCCGGACATCGGAAACGGTTTCATTTAATCTGATTAATATGCCTGACACCATATCCATAACAGGGATGGGGCTGCTCTGCGCCATAGGCAATGACACCCCCTCCGTGCTGCGCTCCCTGAAGGAGGGGAAGTCCGGAATCGGGCCGTTGAGGTATCTCAAGTCCGTCCACGGCGACATCCCGGTGGGCGAAATCAAGCTTTCGAATGCCGAGATGAAGCGTATGCTGGGAATCGGCGGGGACGAGCCGGTGAGCAGGACATCCCTCGCGGGTGCGCTCGCCGTGCGTGAAGCCCTCGCCCAGGCCGGGCTCGGGGACTTGACGGGGCGCAGGGTCGCGCTGATTTCCGGAACTACCGTCGGGGTGATGGACGTTACTGAGGAATATTTCGAGAGGATGAAGTCCGACCCGTCCCTGCGTTACCTGCCTCACAGCAACGAATGCGGGACAAGCACGCTGGAGATCGCCCGGTATGCCGGCATCCCGTCGGCGCGATGCTGCACCATCAGCACCGCCTGCTCCTCCGCGCTGAACGCGATTATGGTCGGGGCGGATATGCTCCTCAACGACGAGGCCGACATCGTGATAGCCGGGGGCTCGGAACCTTTGAGCCGCTACCATCTCAACGGATTCAACTCCCTGATGATACTCGACAGGCGGCGCTGCCGTCCGTTCGACGCATCCCGCGCCGGGCTCAACCTCGGGGAGGGGGCCGGATTCGTCGTGCTCCAGAAAAACGCGCCCGCGCCGCTGGCCCGCGTCGCCGGCTACGCCAACAGCTGCGACGCATTCCATCAGACCGCCACTTCTCCGGACGGCGAGGGGGCTTTCCTCGCGATGACGGGGGCTTTGGAGTCCGCCGGGCTGTCGGCCGGAGACATAGACTACATCAACGCCCACGGCACGGCGACAGTGGATAACGACGCTTCGGAAAGCGCCGCGTTTATGAGGGTTTTCGGGGCGGACGTGCCTCCGATGTCAAGCACGAAGTCCTACACCGGGCACGCCACTTCGGCCGCCGGGATTGTGGAGACGATAATATGCGTCCTTGCGATGAGGAACAATTTCATTCCGGCCTCTCTCGGCTGGGAGCAGCCTTTCCCGGGCGGGGTGGTCCCGACCGCAGGAGTTTCGGATGTCAGGCTTGACAATGTGATGTGCAACTCCTTCGGCTTCGGGGGCAACGACTCTTCGCTGATTCTGAGCTCCGTCCCACTTTCGGCGGGAATCTCTTCGGAGGCAGGGACGCGGAAACCTGGGATGAAAGTCGCGGCGAGAAAGACCGTCAGCGAAGACTCCGACCTTGTGCGGCTGAAGGACTATCTCTCCCCGATGGAGACGCGCCGTATGGGCAAGATTATGAAGGCCAGCCTGCTTTCCGCCTACGAGGCTCTGAATGAGGCGGGTCTCTCCGCCCCGGACGCGATAGTCACGGCGACTTCACGCGGAATGCTCGAACTGAGCACGCAGTTCCTTGAGGACATCTCGGCGAACAATGAGGAGCAGCTCAAGCCGACGCTCTTTATGCAGAGCACGCACAACACGGTCGGCTCGGCGATAGCCATCCGCACAGGCTGCCACGGCTACAACATCACCTACTCCCAGGGCGACGACTCGCTCTTCTGGGCGGAAAGGGACGCGAGAAGGCTGCTTGAAAGGGGCGAAGCCCGCTCCGTGCTCGTGTGCGCCTTCGACGAGCAGCTTCAGGACGGAAAGACCTGCGAGTTCGGCGCGACTTCAACGGTATACGAACGAACAATATGAACACACCATTAAGCGGCCACCTGATTCTGCTTCCGCTCGCGGCGCTCCAGAGCCTGCTTCTCGCATCGGGACAGGTTCTTCTGAAATTCGCGCTCGGCCGGATGCTCCCATTCGCGTGGAACGGGGCTTTCTGGAAGTCCGTCTTCCTGAACTGGCAGTTCGCCGCCTGCGGGCTGTGCTACGGGGCGGGGACTCTGCTGTGGTTCCACATCCTCAAGAACTACCCGTTCAGCGTGGCCTATCCGCTCGTGTCGCTCAGCTACGTGTTCGGGATGATTGCCGCCGTGGTCTTCTTCCACGAGCCGGTCAGCCTGAGCAAGTGGTTCGGGGTGCTGCTGATAATGGCCGGCTGCTGGTTCATCGTGAAATGAGGTGTCGGGTATATTATGACATTGTCTGATATATGATATTGCCGGTTATATGATTGAATATATGACATTTCTGGATATATGAAACTTCGGATTCTTTTCGTGTCGGCTGTCATAGCGTTTTCGGCGGTTTCCCCCGAAGTCCGGGGTGCTTCGGCACGGGACGACGCGGATTCGCTCCGGGCGGTGATCGCGGAGTCGGCGGCGAGGCTGACAGCGCTCGACTGCGACTTCGTCCAGACCCGGGAGTCCTCACTTCTTGAAGAGAAGGCCGTCTCCTCCGGGCGTATGACCTTCCGCCGCCCGGGGCTGCTTGTCTGGGAATACCTCAACCCTTTCAAGATGAAATTCACCTCCGACGGGAAAAGCGTCACGCTGGAGCGGGACGGCAAGGTGCAGCCCGCCGGGAGCGGACAGAACCGCATTATGCGGGAGATGGCAAGGATGATTGTCGGCAACATCGAGGGGAGGGTGCTTCTGGACGAGTCTATGTTTGAAAACGAGGTCTCCGCAGAGGGCGGCGCGATTACGGTCGTCCTCCGTCCGAAGATCAAGGATATGAAGAAGATGTGGACGGCACTCGTGCTGACCTACGACTCCGTGACTATGACGGCGCGAAGTTTCGAGATGTTCGAGCAGTCCGGAGATGTCACGACCATAACATTCAGCAACGCGAAATATGAATTTTCAGAATAATCTCTATGTGGTTCTCGCCCCGGGCGCGGATTCAGATGCCGTTTCAGTGCATCACGATGCGGCCTCCGGGCCGTCAGGCGCATACGCCGGCTCTGCCCAGTCGGACTGCTCCCGATCGGGAAGCACCGCCTGCGCAGGGGCCGAGTTCACCATCCGCCTGAATCCGGAGCATAAGATCTACAGGGCGCATTTCCCAGGCGACCCGATAACCCCGGGGGTGTGCATAATCCAGATCGGGCTTGAACTTCTGGGGCTTGCGCTGGGCTGCGGACTGGAGCTGTGCAGGGTGAAGAATGTCAAGTTCCTGAGCATACTCCGTCCGGCCGGCGTTCCCGTGACCGTCTCAATCCGGAAAATCACGGAGGAAAGCATTTCCGGAATCATCCCGGAAAGCCTCTCCGAAGGTGTTCCGCAGGCATCCTCCGGCATCGTCAGCGCACAGCTGGAGTTCAGCCGGCCTGGCGAGCCGATAGCCAAGATGTCCCTCATCTGTAGGAAACGCCCGGTCGCGGGCGGTTCCGTGGCGGGGAGCCGCGCCGCAGACGACCCTGAACCGGCGGCTTCCGCAGCTGCGGAACACAATATATGACCGAAATGAATGCGGAGGATTGCAGGAATGGACTCAAGAGGCGCGGCGTCTGCGTCATAATCCCGACTTTCAACAATGCCGGGACGGTCGCCGATGTCGTGAGCCGTGCGCAGAACTTCTGCTCTGATGTCATCGTCGTGTCAGACGGCTGCACTGACGGCACGCCGGAGCTTCTCGCATCCCTGCCGCAGCCGCCCGAGACTCTTGTCCTGCCTCGCAACACCGGCAAGGGCAACGCCCTCCGGGAGGGCTTCCGGCGCGCCCGTGAGGCCGGTTTCGCCTACGCGATAACACTTGACGCGGACGGGCAGCATTTCCCGGAGGACATCCCGCTTTTCCTTGAGGAGAACCGCCGCCGTCCGGACGCGATAATCGTCGGCCGCCGCGAGGGGCTTGACCGCGCCGACCGCAGCGCGTCCAGCAGCTTCGCCAACTCGTTCAGCAACTTCTGGTTCTTCTGCCAGACCCTCGTCCCCCTGAAGGACAGTCAGACCGGCTACCGGCTCTACCCGTTGAACCGCCTCCCGAGCCTCCGCCTTCTCACATCCCGCTACGAGGCGGAACTGGAGCTTCTGGTCTTCGCCGCCTGGCGCGGGACAACTCTCGTGAGCCGCGACGTCAGAGTGTTCTACCCGCCGAGGGAGGAGCGCGTGTCGCATTTCCGCCCCGTCCGCGACTTCGCCCGCATATCGCTGCTCAACACCGTCCTGTGCGTCCTCGCCCTTGTCTATGGCCTGCCGAGGACGATTCTGCGCTTCATTTTCGGCGCGTTGAAGTCGCTGACGATTTTTCTCGTCTATGCGCTCGCGATGCTTCTGGTCGTCACTCCGGGAATATTCGTCTATCTCAAATGCGGCCGGCCCGGGGAGAAAAAGAAGGAGAACCTCCACAGGATAATCTGCGGCACGGCCCGCTTCGTACTCCGCTCCTTCGGCCTCGCCGGCAACCCCTGCACCGTGACGGAATCAGCCCATAACGGCCAGTCAGACAAGGAATACGAGCATAATCAGCATCCTTGGAAAGAAATCGGGGATACTCCCGGTTCACAGCTCCGGGAAAATGCCGGAGACCTCCCGGAGCTGCGCCGTCTCGACAGCGGAAGCCGCCCGGCGGTCATCGTCTGCAACCATCAGTCGCACCTCGACCTGCTCCCCATCCTCGCCCTAACCCCCAAGCTGGTGATACTCACGGCCGACTGGGTGTGGCACAACCCCCTCTACGGTTTCATCATCCGTCAGGCCGACTACCTTCCAGCCTCCAGAGGTATGGAACAGATGGCCCCGAAACTCAAGGAGTTGACGGACAAGGGTTACAGCGTCGCCGTATTCCCCGAGGGCACAAGGTCTCCCGACGGCCGTGTGGGGCGTTTCCATCAGGGCGCGTTCTTCATCGCCGACAGATTCGGCCTCGACATCCTTCCCGTCGTGCTGTACGGAACGGGCAGGGCGCTCCCGAAACACGGAAGGATGCTCCGAAGATGGCCTCTCCGGGTGGAGATTGACGGCAGGATATCCCCGGAGGAGATGGCTCTGAAAGGGGAGAGCCTGAAAGAGAGGGCCTCGTATATGAGGGCGTATTTCGCCCGCCGCCACTCCGAAATCGCCGACAGAACCGAGTCTTCGATGTGACGACATATACCGATCATATTACGGAGAATATAGACATATACCGACATATTACAGAGGATAAAGATATATAACGACATATTACATAAGAACTGATAAATCGGATATATACGGAACTTAAGTCAGGAGCATAATGGGTAAGAGCGTTGTCATAATAGGAGGGGGTCTCGGAGGACTTTTCACCGGGGCGATTCTCGCGAAGGAGGGGTTTGCCGTCACCATTCTCGAAAAGAACGGAATCATCGGCGGGGGACTCCAGAGTTTCACCCGTTTCGGGGAGGTCTTCGACACCGGTATGCACGTGATAGGCGGAATGCAGGAGGGGGGGAACGTCCGGAGGATATGCGAATGGCTCGGAATCTGGGACAAAGTCCGCATCAAGGACACTGACCCCGAGAACATCGACCGCATCTATTTCTCCGAAGACTCAAAGACTTACAGGATTGCAAAGGGGAGGGACGGCTACATTGAATCGCTCGGCGCGGACTTTCCCGCCCAGGTGGAGAATCTCCGGGCCTATGTCGACGCGCTCTACGCCCTCTCGTCGGAAGTCGACCTCTTCTACCTGCGCCCTTCGCCGGAGTATATGCGGGTGCACTCGGAGGAGTTCCAGATGTCGGCCAGCGGATTCATCGCCAAATACATCGACGACCCCCGTCTGCGCAGCGTAGTGGCCTATCTCAATCCGCTCTACGGCGGGCGCGAGGGCATAACCCCGGCTTATGTGCACGCCCTCATATCCGTCCTCTACATCGAAGGCTCAAGCAAGTTCGCCGGAGGCAGCATACTTTTCGCGGACACTCTGCGGGACTTCATCGAAGAGCACGGCGGGCGGGTCATAGCCTCTGACGCGGTGCGCTCGGTGCACAGCGAGGGGAAGACCGTCACGGGCGTGACCACCGTCTCCGGAGTCTCCTACACGGCCGACTGCTACATAAGCTCCATCCATCCCTGCGCCCTTTTCGACCTTCTGGACGACCGGAGCCTCTTCATCAAGTCCTACCGCGACCGCCTGAACTCGCTCCCGAACTCCTACTCGGCCTTCACCCTGAACATAAAGCTCCGGAAGGGGACTTTCAGATACCTCAACTACACGATGTACTACGTGACCCGGTATGACGCGATATGGAAGTCCGGGGAGCTTGAGAAGTGGCCGTACGGATTCCTGTTCACGACCCCGCCGGAAATCGGGCAGGGGGAATATGCCGGAAAGATGATAGTCACCGTGCCTATGTGCTGGAAGGCCGTGGAGAAATGGGCGGACAGCACGATCGGGCACAGGAGCGAGGAATATGTGAGATGGAAGGAGGAGTGCGCGGGGAAGCTCTTCTGCTGCCTGGAGGAGGTCTTTCCGGGGTTCAGGGACTGCGTCGAGGACTTCAACACCGCCTCTCCGCTCACGATACGCGACTTCTACGGCGTGAAGGAGGGCACGATATACGGATTCTCGAAGGACTGCCGCAACCTCGCGCTGTCGCAGGTGCCGGTGGTCACCAAGGCACGCAACCTGCTGCTGACCGGGCAGAACTGCAACCTTCACGGCTTCTGCGGAGTAACTCTGACCGCCATAAGCACCTGCGAGGCCATACTCGGGCGGAACCACATACTGAACGAGATTGCGGAATTATGCTGACAGACAGGATATACGATTTCTTTTCGGTTCACAGGAAATGGCGGAAGGCTCTTCTGGCGGCTCTGACCGCCGTTCTCGCCGCCCTCGTATGCACGCTGCATTTCAGCGAGGACATCAGCGACTTCCTGCCGCTGGGGACGCGGGAGAGGGAGCAGATGTCAATCTATCAGAACATCTCGGGGGCGGACAAGATCGTCATACTCTTCTCCGCCGCAGACAGTCAGCCAGCGTCCCCCGACCGCATCGCGGAGGCTGTCGGGCGGTTTCTGGACTGTCTCGGCGAGAATGACACTTGTGGATGGTGCGACCTGTCGGGCGGAGGGATGAATATGGAGACGGTCACTGCCGTGTCCCGCTTCGTATACGACAACGCCCCCTACTTTATGACGGATGAGGACTTCGCCCGGGCGGACAGCCTGCTCTCCTCGCCGGACTATGTACGGAAAGCCCTCGCCGCCGACCGGTTCGCCCTCGCCTTCCCGTCCTCATCGCTCGTTTCGGAGGCGATAATGCGCGACCCGCTCGGTCTCTTCGGCCTCGTGGCGGCCCGGCTTCAGGGTTCGGGCGACACCGCCGGCTTCGAGCTATATGACAACTGCGTCTTCACTCCGGATATGAGCCGCGCCGTGGTGATTCTCACCTCGCCTTTCGGAAACAGCGAGACCGAGAACAACTCGCGCCTGCTGAAGATTCTGGAAAAGTCATCGCGGCAGATGCGTGAAGACTTCCCGGACGTCGAGGCGCACATCACCGGCGGCCCGGCAATCGCGGTGGGCAATTCGGAAAGAATCAAGAAGGACAGCATCCTCGCCGTCAGCCTGTCAGCCGTCCTGGTGCTGCTGTTGCTGATATATTCCTTCCGTTCGGCGAAGAACATCCTGCTGACCTTCCTCTCCGTCGGCTGGGGGCTGCTCTTCGCCCTCGGCGGGATGGCGGTTTTCAGGGACAGCGTGTCGCTGATAGTCATCGGCATATCGAGCGTGATTCTGGGGATAGCCGTGAACTACCCGCTGCATCTGGTGGCGCATCTCGCCCATCGGAAGGACAGGCGGACGGCGATGCGGGAGATAGTCTCGCCGCTTGTCGTCGGGAACATAACCACGGTGGGGGCGTTCCTCGCCCTTGTGCCGCTCCGCTCCGCCGCCCTCCGCGACCTCGGACTCTTCGCCTCGCTGCTTCTCGTGGGCACGATTCTCTTCGTCCTTGTCTTCCTTCCGCACTATGTCGCCGTCAGCGGAGCTTCGGGCGCGGGACGGAAGGCGGCTTCCCGCGACGGGGATGGCATCCGGGACGGAGGGGACGGAGCCGCTGCTGGCAATGTCCCGGAAAACTGGGACAGCGCCTCGGCGGAGAATGCCCCGCACGGCTTTCTGGACCGTCTCGCCGCCTTCTCCCCGGAGAAAAGCCGGGTTCTTGTAATCGCCGCAGTCCTCGTGACGGCCGTCCTGTCCTTCTTCAGCCTGCGGACGGAATTCGACTCCGACCTCACGAACATCAACTATATGACGGCGGAGCAGCGCCGCGACCTCGACTACTTCTCCGGACTTCTCGAACACGGCGCTGAGTCAGCCTCACTGGGAGCTTCCTCCGCAGCCGAGTCCGCCACCGCCGCCCGCCCGAAAACCCTCTACGTCTACGCACGGGCCGAGTCCTATGACAGCGCCCTCGCCGCGTTCGCCCCTCTCGCCTCCCTGACGGACAGCCTTGAAAATGAGGGGCTTGTGTCCCGCCGGAACGCCTTCGACTCTTTCGTCGTCACTCCTCAGATGCAGCGGGAGCGGCTTGACCGCTGGCGCGGTCTTGTTGAGCGTCACCGCCCAGTCCTCACCGCAGTCCTCGCCCGCGAGGCCTCCGAGGCCGGATTCTCGAAAAAGGCGTTCGCCAAATTCGCCGCCCTCATAGACCGCACTCCGGCTCTCGAACCGCAGGGCTTCGACTTCTTCGCGCCCCTTTCCGAGACGGTCTTTCTCGGGAACAGCACAACCATCACGGCCTCCGACGCGCCGTACTGCGTCGTCGATGCTCTGAACGTCGCCCCGGACGACATCCCGGAGGTGAAAAAGGCTCTCGGGGACTCCTGCTTCGACATCGCGGAGATAAACGGGGCGATGACCGGCAGCCTGTCGGACAACTTCAACTACATCGGCTGGGCCTGCTCGCTGATCGTGTTCTTCTTCCTCTGGTTCTCCTTCGGCCGTCTCGAACCGGCTCTCATATCCTTCCTCCCTATGGCCGTAAGCTGGATATGGATTCTCGGGCTTATGACTCTCCTGGGGATAAAATTCAACATAGTCAACATAATCCTCGCCACCTTCATCTTCGGTCAGGGCGACGACTATACCATATTCATAACCGAAGGATGCCAGTATGAATATGCCCGTCGCCGTCCGATACTCCTCGCCTACAAAAGCAGCATTCTCCAGTCGGCGGCAATTATGTTCGTGGGTATGGGCACGCTCATCGTCGCGAGGCATCCGGCTCTCCGCTCCCTCGCCGAGGTGACGGTCATAGGTATGTTCTCAGTCGTGCTTATGGCCTGCCTGATTCCGCCTCTGCTGTTCAGATGGCTCACTCTCAAAAAGGGTGAGGCCCGGAAGTACCCGCTGACGTTCAGGACGTTGCTCCTCGGTTCTCCGCGCACTCCGATGGAGGCAGTTCCGGCGAGATACGCCTACAAAGGCAAGGAAATTGAACGCGCCGTGCACCGGGGGCTGAAAGCGCACGGGGAGGAGATTATCGCGATGACCCCCGCGCCGTCCGGAAGGATCGAACTCACTGACGACGCTTACGGAGCTCTCGCCATCCTCGCCGCCCTTTCGCACCCGGAGGCCGAAGTCCTTGCGCACATCCCGGACGGGGAGAAGCGTCTGGTCGCCTCTGTGGCCGCCGACGGGTTCGTCGGCAATCTCGTGATTGTGGGAGAATGACGAGTGATTGTGGGAGAATGAGTCTGTCGGGGGTATATGCGTCGTCCGGTTCGATCGAAGAGAATCCTTTGACTGATGTGATAATGATTTGAAAATTAAAGGAATATGGTAAACTCCGAAGAAATAAAATCGCTGCTCGCCGACGTCCTGCCGGCCGTGGATCTTGACGCTGACTTCCTTTTCGCGGAGATGGACTCGCTCGGGATCGCCACGACGCTTCTCGTCCTGTCACGGAAATACGGCATAAGCCTCGTGGCGGAGGACATCACTCCGAAGAATTTCAGAAATACGGAATCCCTCGCCGCTCTGGTGCGGAGCAAGCTGCGTCTTGAGGAGAGAATCCGGCATTTCGCAAGCTCCGCCCCCGACCGGCCGGCGGTGATATGCGCGAGGAAAGGTGTATGTGCGGACTCTGGAAATCGTGACGGGAAAGGCCTTGGAGCCGGTGCGGAAGACGGCTCCGGGACGAGCGCCGATGAAGGCCCTGGGCGGGGCGAGTGGGAGACGCTGAGCTATTCGCAGCTGTGGAACGCCATTCTCGAAAAATCCGGAGAGCTTTCCGCCGCCGGTCTGAAACCCCGCCGCCCTTATGTGTTCAGGGCGACGCAGGACGCGGACTTCATCGTGACCTACTGCGCCGTTCATCTTCTCGGGGCGGTCGCCGTGCCGCTCGGGGCGGGGGTGACGGAGGAGAACTTCCTCGCGGTGAAAATGGAGACCGAGTCCGCCTCGTTTTCCGGAAGGGAAGGTTTCCCGGTTCCGGCGGCGACGGGTTCAGGCCTGTCTTCCTGTGAGTCCGGCCCGGCCTCGTTTTCCGGAGCGGAACCGCAGCGGGGGGAGACGTTCCCGGACGGGATTTCCGACGTCCTCTTCACCACGGGAACCACCGGGAAGTCCAAGGGCGTGATGCTCTCCGAGACCTACTACGCCGCCTGCACGGACAGCTTTTTCGACGCGATGCCTTTCGGGGAGGATCTGCTCTTCATCGTCAGCGGCCCGCTCAACCACATCGCCTCGCTGCTCAAGATCTATCCGACCCTCTCCTGCGGAGACACGCTCTGCATACTTGACGGGCTGAAGGATATGAACTCGTTCTTCAATGTCTTCAATCTGCCTTTCAAGCGGTTCGCGACATTTCTCGTCCCTGCGGCCATACGGATGCTGATGGAGTTCTCCTACGATAAGCTCCGCTCCGTCGCCTCCAAAATCGCCTTCATCGAGACCGGCGCCGCTCCGATTACCGGAAGCGATATGGAGCGTCTCGCCCGCGCCCTTCCGGACTCCAGGCTCTACAACACCTACGGCGGCACAGAAATCGGCTGCGCCGCATCCTACGACTTCAACGACTGGAAATGGATGGAGGGCTGCGTCGGAAAGCCGACGAAGAACTGCGCGATTGAGATTGCGGACGACGGAACGGTCGTCGTCTGCGGACTGAACGTGATGAGCGGCTACCTCAACGACGAGGAGGGCACGCGGGAAGTGTTGAGGGACGGGAAGATCCATCTCTCCGACCTCGGTCACTTCGACGTGGACGGACTTCTGCATCTCACCGGCCGGCTCGGCGACGTCATAAACGTCGGCGGCTACAAGGTCAACCCCCTTGAGGTTGAGAACGCCGCCGCCTCGTTCCCCGGAGTGAAGGACAGCATCTGCATAGCCGCCGAGCATCCTGTGGCCGGCCCGGTGCTGAAGCTCCTCGTGCAGTTCGACCCCGCCGCAGCGGCAGGTCATACGGTGGCTGGTAATTCGGCGGCCGGCCATCCGGAGTCGTTCTCCGCGCCAGATTCGGGGGCGGCATCCTCCGCCCCGGCGGAACTGGACTCCCGCGCCCTCGCCCGTCACCTCAAGTCCCGTCTCGAATCCTACAAAGTTCCGGTCATCTATGAGACCGCAGACTCGATCCGCTACACCTACAACGGCAAGAAAGACAGAAAGTTCTATATGTGATATGCTTGCGGAACCCGAGCGGGACGCATTCACGGAACCTCCTCGCGGACAGGCGACGGTTTTCTGTTTCGAGGCTCGCCCGGGGGCTTCCGCAGGACCGCCGTTGAAGAGTTCGGAAATATTTCCGTGTACGCACACGGAAAATAAATAAAATTTTCTAATTTTGCCGTCGGATATGTCGCAGGGAACAGGGGTGATAAGGTAATAAATTGATATATAAATATTTATAATATGGCGAAAATAGTTACATTCGGAGAGATTATGCTCAGGCTCGCAACGCCTGGGCATCTCAGATTCTCGCAGGCGCACACTTACGAGGCCACTTTCGGAGGTGGGGAGGCCAATGTCGCGGTGTCGCTCGCGAACTACGGGGAGGACGCTCATTTCGTGACCGCCCTTCCGGGCAACGACATCGCGAAAGCCTGTCTTGCGGAGCTTCGCGGACTCGGGGTCGGTGTCGGCTTCTGCGTCGAAAGCGGAGACAGGGTCGGCATCTACTACATAGAGAAAGGCGCGGTTTCTCGTCCGAGCAAGGTGATTTACGACCGTGCGCATTCTTCGATTTCCGAAATCAAGCCCGGAATGATTGACTGGGACAAGGTTTTCGAGGGCGCGGACTGGTTCCACTGGACCGGAATCACCCCGGCGATCAGCCAGGGCGCGGCGGATGTCTGTCTGGAGGCCATTCAGGCGGCGTCCCGTCACGGCGTGAAGGTCTCCTGCGACCTCAACTACAGGAAGAACCTCTGGAAATACGGCAAGAAGGCTTCCGAGGTTATGCCGGCTCTCGTGGCGGGCTGCGACGTCATCATCGGCAACGAAGAGGACGCGGAGAAGGTCTTCGGCATCAAGCCGGAGGGGTTCAACGCGGAGGACGGAGTGATTGACACCGCGAAGTTCGAGTTCGTGGCCAAGTCGCTGATGGAGAAGTTCCCGAAGGCCTCGAAGGTGGCGATAACCCTGCGCGGCTCGGTGAACGCGGACCACAACACCTGGGGCGCGGTGATTTACGACGGGAAGACACTTTATGCGTCAAGGCGCTACGACATCACAGACATCGTCGACCGCGTGGGCGGAGGCGACTCCTTCGGCGGCGGACTGATCTACGGACTGCTCAACTACGCAGGGGACGACCGGAAGGCTCTCGACTTCGCCGTGGCGGCGTCCTGCCTCAAGCATACGATTGAGGGTGACTACAACCGGGTTAGCGTCGCCGAGGTGGAGACACTGATGAAGGGGAACGGGTCCGGCCGAGTCTCACGGTGAGCGGGGCGCCTAAAAGGCGGTCTGTTGCGTTGGACGGCTTGCCCAAATCCTCACAACCGAAAGGTTGCTGCGGTTTGTGCTTCACCGTCCGCC
>CAVIXF010000019.1:0-16501 GCA_963646585.1 Candidatus Gastranaerophilales bacterium HUM_1
GAGCAACCTTTCGGTTGTGAGGATTCGGAAGAGGAGCATAACGCAGTAATGTGCCACCTTGGCCCGGCTGTCTCAGAAGGGGACAGGACAAGGCTTGCGACGAATCCGACACCGGAGCAACCTTTCGGTTGTGAGGATTCGGAAGAGGAGCATAACGCAGTAATGTGCCCTTCTGAGGCAGTCGGGGGGGGGTATGGCTTTGTTCGTGGACACGTGGCTTATGTCCTGCCGCGTCCTGAAAAGAGGTATGGAAAACTTCACCCTCAACCAGATGGTCAGGGCGGCCAGGGCCGGAGGCTACAGATACATCGTCGGAGAATATCTCCCGACCCTTAAGAACTCGATGGTGAAGGATCATTATCGAAATCTCGGTTTCGAGGAATTGGCCGGGGCGGAGACTTCCCGCTGGATTCTGGACGTGGAGGGCTATGAGGAGAGAGAATGTTACATAAGGCGGAAGGATCAATGAAGACGGACCACATAGGATATCTTACGGCTGACATCGATTCGGCCGCCTCGGCGTTCGAGGCTCTCGGCTATGAAAGGCGGCCGGTGGTCGAGTTTGAGGAGCAGAAATGCAGCGTGTGCTTTCTGACAATGGAGGGCGCCGTGAAGATCGAGCTTGTCCGGCCTTATGAGAACAACCGGAGTCTTCTGCGGCTGATGAAAAACAATACCGGTGGGGGGGGGTATTCCCTATCACGTCTGCTATGAGGTTGAGGATCTGGACCTTGTGCTGAAGGAGCTCGGGGACGGAGGACGCTTCGTGCAGATGTTCCGGCCTCTGGCCGCGCCGGCATTTGGCGGGCGGAGAGTCTGTTATCTATGGAGCTCCGAGACCGGTTTCATTGAATTTGTCGAAACGGGAAATCATAAATGATCATAAAAATGGAAAGAAAAGAAGTATTCGAAAAGCTGAACGGGATTTTCAGCGACATTCTTGACGTCGAAGACGTCAGGCTGAATGAACAGACTTGCGCCGACGACATCGACGAATGGGATTCGCTGAGCCACATACAGCTCATCGTGGCCGTCGAGAAAGAGTTCGGGATAAAGTTCTCTTCCCGGGAGATTATGAAGTGGAGCAATGTGGGGCAGATGGTCGACACCATCCTTGAGAGAATCTGAGACGATGACTGTCACATCATTCACATTTCTGCTGTTCTTCTGCGTGGTGTTCGCCGTCTGGTACCTGCCGGCGGTGCACCGTTCTGCGAAGGCCCGCAACCTGTGGCTCACCCTGTCGGGCTACTTCTTCTACGGCTTCTCGGACTGGACTCTCGCTCTCCTTCTGCTCGCCTGCACGACGCTGTTCTACGGCCTCGGGCTGTGGCTCAAGTCGTCGATGGCGGCGGGGAAAGAGAAGCGGGCTTCGGCGATCACGACTTTCGGGGTCGTGGCCGGGGTCGGGATGCTGCTGTATTTCAAATACCTCAACTTCTTCGGCGAGTCGGTGGCCGCGCTGCTCAAGTGCCTCGGGCTCGGGGTGTCGTGGAGCACGCTGCACATAATCCTTCCCGTGGGAGTGAGCTTCTTCACGTTCAAGCTCATAAGCTACATCGTCGACATTCACCGCGAGAAGATTGACGCGTGCACGGACTATCTGGAGTTCTCGACCTACGTCACATTCTTCCCGACCATCCTGTCCGGGCCGATTGACCGGCCGGCAAAGTTCATCCCGCAGCTTCGCGACATCCGTCCCTTCGACGAGCCTCTGGCGGTCGACGGATGCCGTCAGATTCTGTGGGGGATGTTCACGAAGATGGTGATAGCCGACAGCATAGCCGGTTTCACCAACGCCGTCTGGGCGGACTACGCCTCCTTCAGCCCGACTCAGCTTGTCTGGGCGATACTTCTGTCTCCGGTTCAGGTCTATGCGGATTTCGACGGCTATTCCAATATGGCGATAGGAATCGGCAAGCTGCTGGGGTTCCGCATCACCAGAAACTTCAACCATCCGTTCCTGGCCCGCAACGTGGCGGAGTACTGGAACAGGTGGCATATGTCTCTCACTTCGTGGATTACAGATTTCGTGTTTATGCCTCTGAATGTCCGCTTCCGCAATCTCGGCAAGACGGGCGTCCTTCTCGCCGTCTGCATCAATCTGGTCGTGATCGGGCTCTGGCACGGGGCCAACTGGACCTATGCCGTGTTCGGGATTTATTTCACCCTGTTCTTCATACCGCTGATTTTCTCAGGCAAGTTCGGAAAGAAAAAGAAGCTGACGCCCGGCAGGCACGGTCTGCCGCAGTGGAGGGACGTATGCAGGATGGTCTGCGTCTATCTGATCGTCGGGGTGGGATATGTCATCTTCTTCGCGAAGGACGTCCCGTCCGCGTTCGACTACTTCCGGCACATCGTCGTCCCGACCCGGCCCTGGACCGTGAGCATACCGGGGATGAGCAAGGTTATAGACGTCCTGGCGCTGGCGCTGCTGCTGGCCGAGTGGCCTATGCGCAATGAGGAATACGCCCTGGCCAGAATCCGGGAAGTTCCGTGGCGCGCCGTACGCTGGTTCGTCTATCTCGCCCTCGTGGCGCTGATTATGACCTATCGCGGCGATTTCTCGGAGTTCATATATTTTCAATTCTGATTTCGATGGGAGACTTTGTAAAGAAGATATTGGCGGCGGGGGCTGTTCTCGCGTCGCTTGTCGCAGCGGTCGAGCTTGTCCTTCTCCGGCAGCCGAATGAACTTTCCTACAAGAGGGAGTATATGGAGAAGAATGCCGCCGCCGTCAGGACTCTGCTCGTGGGCGCATCCAACGCAGCCAACGGCATAGACCCGGCCGCAGTAGGCGACAGCTGCTTCAATCTCGCCGTGAACGGGCAGATGATGTGCATCACCAGGGCCGTCTGCGAGAAGTACCTGCCGCCCTGCGTAAATCTGAAGAATGTGATTATGCCGATCGCCTATCGTCAGCTCTATGAAGGCTACGCCTATCCGTTGAGCAAGACCGACCTGGTCTCCCAGATGAAGGAGTCCGAGAAATGCCGGTATCTCAAATATATGGGCGTGCGCGAAGAGCCCGGCGACTGGATTTACTGGCCGGAGACGGTCTGGCTGAAGGCGGAGACCATCAGCCGGCTCTTCAAGGGCGGAAAGGCTGGCACAGGCTGTGATATGTTGGGCTTTGAGAGGCTGTCGCTTGCCAGTCGCGGAGAAACCTGGAAACAGGTGCACACGCCGGATGACATTGACGACAGGCTCGGCAATGCGGAACTCGCGTTCCACGACAATGTCGAGAATGTTCGCAGGATAGCGGAGCTGTGCCGGGACAAGGGGGCGCGGCTGATACTGTTGGCGACCCCCTATTTCGAGACCGCGCAGAAGGTCACGGATGAAAAAAGAAGGGAGGTGCTCCGCCGGTTTGTCGGAGAGGTCGAGGACGGCTACGACAATGTGCTGTTCCGCGAATATACTTTCGACACCCGTTTCGGGGAGGACGACTTTTTCAATTCTTCCCATCTGAACGAAATAGGGGCCGCCAAATTCGCCGGCATATTGCGGGAGGACTTCAATCTGTGACGGGAAAGGCGGGACAATGGAGGTGAAGCGGTATTTCTCAAAGGGCGAGCGGCTCAATGACATCGTGGTGATCCGGTCGTTCAATTGGCTCAACCGCTACAGTTACGGAATATATGTCTTCCACGTCTGGCTGCTGCTCAAGACCCGCGCCGGCCGGTTCCTGATCGGTTGAACCGGGATACGGAGAATATCGCTATATTTGCCTGACTGCATCTGTGTAAGTCATTTCAAACGACAGTTATTCTTATAAAATGGAAGAGCTTAAAATAAGAAACTTCGGCCCCATATCGGAGGCGGATGTGGTATTCGGTGACTTGACATTCCTTGTCGGGGCGCAGGCTTCGGGGAAAAGTCTGTTTCTCGAGATGCTCAAACTCTTGACGGACAAGGACGCGGTCATTGCGACATTGCTGAGATACAATTACATCATTGACAAGGACAATGTCTCCAATCTGCTGGACGCTTTCTTCGGGAACGGTATGGCCGGGATCTGGGGTGGTGACACCGGGATAACATACGACGGGAGGGATGCGTCATCCGCGGAGTCCCTGCTGAAGAATGTCGCCGCCGACGCGGAGGAGAAGATGTTCTACATCCCGGCTCAGAGGGTGTTCAGCATCTCGGACGGCCGGCCGAAGGCTTTTTCTGAATTCGATCCGTCAACTCCGTATGTTCTGCGCCAGTTCAGCGAGATTCTGCGCATTTTTATGTCGATGGGTTTGGGGAAGGATACGACGCTGTATCCCGTAAAGAACCCGCTGAAGAGTCTGCGTGAGAAATCTTTCGACAATTCCATCTTCCACGGCGGGCAAGTCGTTATGGAAAACGAGAACGGGCAGCGCAAGATGCGTATGCGGGTGGATGGTATGGATATGCCGTTTATGACCTGGAGCGCGGGTCAGAAGGAGTTTATGCCTCTGCTGCTGGGCTTGTATTGCGTGTCGGGCTCTCCGATGCATCTGTTCAATAAGGGGAGGTATGAATATGTCGTGATAGAGGAGCCGGAGATGGGCCTTCACCCGCAGGCCATTATGGCCGTGCTGTTGGCGATTCTGGAGCTTGTGCAGACTGGGAGGAAAGTCGTGGTCTCGACTCATTCGACTGTGCCGTTGGAGTTCGTGTGGGCTTTCAATCTTTTGAAGAAATCGGATAAAGAGAGCCGGGAGACTGATTTGCTGAAGCTGTTTGACGAGAATGCGAAGAGTCCCGGGATGCTCTCAGGCATTTTTGAGAAGACGATAAAAACATACGCGTTCGAGAGGAGCGGCGACAAGGTGACGGGCATAGACATCTCGTCTCTCGACGCTCTGGACGGCAAGGCGGTCGTCAGTGAATGTGGCGGCCTCTCCTCATTCGCGACGCGGGCTTCTGAACTTGTAAGCAGGTATTGCGATGAGTAAGACGGAAAAATCCGCATCTCGTTCCGAGGCGCTTGGCAGTCAGTTCAAGTGCGCCGTGGAGGCTACGCCGGATGTCGCTGGCGGCTTCCGGCCGGGATTGAGGGCTATGGAAGGGAAGGATAAGGACGCGGTGCGCGTCACTGACCCGCAGAAAGTGGACGGGAGTCTGAACATAGACAGGTCGACAAAGAATCTGTATCCGCAAGAACCCCGATGGGACTATGCCGTCGGGTATGACGGGAAAGTCTGCTATGTGGAGGTTCATCCGGCGAACACCTCGAACATTCCGGAAGTGCTGAAGAAGAAGGACTGGCTGGCGGCCTGGCTGAAATCGAGGGCTTCGCAGCTGGACCGGTTGCCGGCGGGCTGTCCCAAATTTTTGTGGGCGGCGACTGAAGCTGGCGTGCACATCAGCCGGCAGTCATCCTACGGAAGAAAGCTGGCCCAGCTCGGCCTTGTCCCAAGACGTCCTGTCGTGATAGGATGAGCGTGTTATTTATGAGAGTCCGGATTTGAGAGAATCAATGTGAGGGCTTGCGACAAAAGTGTGATATGAACAGAATCAAAGACTTCATCCGCAGGGTGCGGATG
Source organism: Candidatus Gastranaerophilales bacterium HUM_1 (assembly GCA_963646585.1). Classification (GTDB taxonomy): domain Bacteria; phylum Bacteroidota; class Bacteroidia; order Bacteroidales; family UBA932; genus Cryptobacteroides. The sequence continues at coordinate 5,520 of CAVIXF010000019.1, forward strand.
ATGCTGCTCCGTGCGAGGGCTTGTGCGGGGCGGCGTGAATTGTGCGGGGCGGGGGAGACCTGTCCCGCCGCTGAAACTGCCGGGGGCGTGCTGATTGTCGCGCCTCATCCGGACGACGAGATTCTCGGCTGCGGAGGGCTGATTGCGCGGCTCGTGCGGCTCGGGAATCCTCCCGAGGTCGTCATCCTTTCCGGTGGGGGGGGGAGTCATAGAGGCTGCTGCGGGCTTGACGAGGAGACTTTGGTCGGGCGGCGGCGCGGGCTGGCCCTCAAGGCGGCGGAGGCCGTCGGGCTGCCTGTCGGGAATGTCCATTTTCTCGATTTCACTGACGGGAGCATCTCTGAGGACGACCACGAGAATGTGGAGCGGCTGCGCGGGCTGTATGCGCGGCTGAAGCCGTCGGCGGTGTTCGTCCCCCACGGCGGAGAGGGCTGGCCGGACCATCTGGCGGCGCGGCGTCTCGGACTGTCGCTCACGGAAGGCCCGGCGGGAGACTCGCCTGAAGGCTTGGCTGAAAGGTCGGTGGGAGGTTCGACTGAAAGCTCGGCGGAAGGCTTGACGGGAGGCTCGACGGGAAATCCGGCTGAAGGCTCGGCGGCGGTCTGCGTCTACGAGTACTGCGTGTGGATGTGGTACTACAATGTCTGGCGTCTTGACTGGCGCAACGCCCTGACGCTGAAGATGACCCGAGAGGAGCACAGCCGCAAGCTGGCCGCCGAGGACATCTACGTGAAGTCTCTCGCCCCCTGCGGAAAGCCGTGGAGCGGAGTGCTTCCGCCGCTGTTCCTCGAAGCCTGCCGCTGGAACCGCGAACTGTACTTCAAAGTGGGACGCTCCGGAAATCCGGAGCATAAGCGGGAGGCGTTATGAAGAATCCCCTATTAAGTTCCAGAGGCATTCCCGGTATGAGACGGAAGATGGGGGCGGTCGTCATAGGCATAGGCTCCTATAACGACCTCGGGGTAATCAGAAGCTGTGGCGAGGCCGGTGTCGGCTCCGTCTATGTCACGCCCCGGAGAGAACTGGTGTTCCCGATTCAGAAGAGCCGCTATGTCGTTGAATGGCGGCGGATTGACTTTACGGAGGAGGCGATTGTCAATGAGATAGTCCGGATCGGAAGGGGGAGTGACGCTGATGTCGTCGTCTTCCCTACGGCGGACGTCCCGGCCTGCATAATCGACAGGAACTGCGGAGTTTTTCCGCCCAATGTGAAGGTCTCGGGCGCGGGCGGGCGTATGCCGCAGCTTATGGACAAGTCCGTGATGGCCTCCTCGGCGAAGGCGGCTGGGCTGAATGTCCCGGAGACAGTCGTCCTTGAGAACTCCGGGGACGTCCCGGGGCGGGAATGGAGATATCCGCTGATCGTGAAGCCGGTCCGGAGCATTGACGGAGAGAAGTCGGACATAAGGATATGCCGTGACTGCGGGGAGCTGACGGCGGCGGTGAAGGAATATGAGGGCAAGGGGTATTCGCAGATGCTTGTGCAGCAATATCTCTGCGCTCCCGACAAGAAGGAGATAGGAATCACCGGAATCGTGTTCCCGGACGGGAGGGTCGAAATTCACGGATATATCGACAAAATCAGGAATCTGATGAATATCAATAATTTCGGGGTCTATCATCCGAACGACGAGGAACTCGGCTACGATTCGTTGAAGAAATATGTCCTTTCGACGGGATATACGGGCATATTCGACACTGATTTCATTGTGAATCAGGGGGTTCTCTATTTCATTGAATGCAATTTCCGGAATGGGGCATACGGATATTGCACGACCGCCGCAGGCTTCAATATGCCCGCCTGCTGGGCCACGGACGGGGCGGAAGGACTGAAGCCGCAGCTGAAAGATGTCGTCTTTATGGAGGAGCGGACTGACCTGCTGAATGTCCTGAACGGGGATATGCCGCTTCTGAAATGGCTGAAGGATGTCCTGCGCACCGACACCTTCCTGTTCTGGAACAGAAGAGACCCTGCCCCGTATTTCAGGATTCCGGCAGGCGTCAGGCAGAAGTTCGCCGCCCTCTCCGCTGACCTTGGCGGAAGGGTGAACAGTCTGAAAATCAGGCTAAAAGAGGCTTTTAAGGCAGACCGGGGGGGGTATTAGAAGCTCTCTCCGCCGTCCGGGAATGTTCAATCTTAACGGCATTCCCGGTATGAGACGGTGGAGATTCGATCTGTTCGAGAGGTATGACCTCATATTCTCGGAGGCGGCGGTGAGCCGTTGGGAGAAGTGGATCTCCGATGCGGAGAATGCGCATATCTTCTTCCACCCCGTGCCTGTCAGGGTCTGGATTGACAGCTATCTTCCGCTGCGCGACATCCGGCTGATGTTCGTCTGGGGGCGGACGGCCGACAACGGCAACGAGGTCTTCCTCCCGCTGGTGAAATGGCGCAGGAACTGGAGGAACGCCTTCCTGACCTCCATAGTCCCGGTCGGGTACAGCGATTTCGACTATCACGACCCGATATTCCTCAAAGAGCCGGACGAAGACCTTCGCGACGCGTTCTGGGCCGAACTTATTGAAGAACTGACGGAAGAATTGAGGAACGGCGGGGCGGACGATATTCTCATCGACGGGGTCACAGTTCCTCCCTCCTGCGGAGAGTCTCTTTCCGGAGAGTCTCTTTCCGGAGAGCGGCATCGAGGGGAGTCTCTCTCCGGAGAGTGGAGCCGAGGGGAGATATGCCCGAGACTGAATCTCGCCACTATCCCTGACGGCGAGGCTCTGCTCCGTTTTCTGCGGACGAGCCTGAGGGGCGACATACGGAGGCAGACGCGGCGGATGGAGGAGTTGGGGGAGCTGGAGCTGAGGGAATATTCCGGATGGGATGAAGCCGAGGGGACTTTCGCCGACTTTCTCGAGTGCCACGGGCGGAGATGGCCGAACGCCTACAAGGCGCCCCGCTTCCACGAAAACCTGCTTCGGGCGGGGCTCGGGACCGGTGTGGTGGACTTCACTTCCCTGAACATCGCGGGCAGACCCGCGGCCTGGCATCTCGGATTCCGCTTCAGAGGGGTCTGTTACTACTATATGCCCTGCGCCGACCCTGAGTTCAGCCGGTTTTCGCCCGTGAAAGTGCATCTGTTCCGGCTGATGTCCCGGGCAATAGAACGGGGCGACAGGGTCTGGGACCATCTCCGGGGCGACGAGAACTACAAGGAGGGCTGGAGCGACGGCTTCCAGTATGTATACGGTCTGCGCATCGACTCCCCGCGCCTCTCCTCCGTGCTCCGGCACGGCGTCTCGAATCTTGCGCACAGCCTGTCGCGAAATTTGCGGAATACGCCGAAAAAGAGTAAACTTGCAAGATAATTATGGAACAGCGGAGACGAAAATATCCTGTGGGGATGCAGACATTCTCGGAGATAATCCGGGAGGGCTGCGTCTATGTGGACAAGACCGACCTCGTGTGGGATCTTGCGAATGACGCCAAATACATATTCCTGAGCCGTCCCCGCCGTTTCGGTAAGTCCCTGCTCTCGACCACACTGGAGTCCTATTTCAGGGGTGAGAGGGAGCTTTTCGCCGGGCTGAAGATAATGGAGCGGGAGACTGAGTGGCGGGAATATCCGGTGCTCCATTTCGATTTGAGCACGACCAGACATCTGGATGAAGACGGAGTCCGAGACGAATTGAGCCTTCAGCTTGACCGGTACGAGAGAGCTTACGGAGCCAATCCGAAAGAGACGTCTCCGGGGATGCGGCTGGGAGGACTTATTGAACGGGCCTGCGAGTCCACAGGGCTTCAGACAGTCGTAATCGTGGACGAGTATGATGCTCCGCTGCTTGACTATCTTCAGGAAGACGACCGCCTGAAGAATATGCGTGAAATCTTGCAGGAATTTTATCAGCGTCTGAAAGCCTGCGAACCACGAATCCGTTTCTGCTTCATCACGGGCATCACGAAGTTCTCCCAATTGAGCATATTTTCGACGATAAACAACATCAAGAACATATCCCTCGACCCCCATTTTTCGACAATCTGCGGGTTCACAGAGGAGGAGGTCCGGACTGTGTTCGGAGAAGAAATAAAGAGGATGGCGGAGATTTACGGAGTGCCGGACGACGAGATGTACCGGAAGATAAAACTCAAGTACGACGGCTATCGATTCTCCGCGTACGGTATGCCTGTCTTCAATCCGTTCAGCCTGCTGAATGCTTTTGACGACAATGAGTTGAATGACTACTGGTTCGGAAGCGGGACTCCGACCTACCTGATTCATCAGCTGCGCCGTTTCGGGACGGACATCACATCGCTGGAGAAACTTGAAGTCTCGTCCGACGCGTTCGACCAGCCCACGGAGAATATGCACGACGCGCTGCCGCTGCTGTATCAGACGGGCTATCTGACGATAAAGGACTACGACCGCGAGGGTATGGTTTACACCTTGTCATTTCCCAATGAGGAAGTCCGCACCGGTTATGTCCGCGGGCTGCTGCCGGTTTACACGGGCGTGAGCGGTTCTGACGTGCAGACGGGCTTCGCGCTGAAGTTCTGGAAGGCCCTGCTCGCGGACGACATCGACCTCGCCCTGCGCTGTATGCAGTCCTATCTGGCTGGCATCCCGTATGTGGAGGGCTTCAAGAAGAAGCTCGCCGAGGCGTCGGCCTCCGAGGGGTTCTACGAGTACACCTTCTACCTCATCTTCTCGATGCTGAATGTCTATGTCCGCACGCAGGTGAAGGTGTCCGGCGGCCGGGTGGACGTGGAGGTGTTTATGCCGGACACGATCTACATAATGGAGCTTAAGGCGGGCGGGAGCGCGGAGGACGCACTGCGTCAGATAGAGGAGAAGGGATATGCGGCAGCTTACGCGACCGACGGCCGCCGCATAGTCAGGGTGGGCGTGAATATGGACCGTGACACCCGCACCGTCAAGGACTGGGTCATCGCCTGAAGCGGAGGCGGCGGGCCGCGGGCGGTCTCGTGGGGCGACAGCCTTCAGGCTTGTGGCGGATGTCAAATGATTGCATAGATGAAGGTACTTTTGTGCATACCCTGTCTGATGACGGGGGGGACGGAGATGCAGACGCTGAGCCTCGTGCGGGCTCTCGTCGCGGCCGGGAATGAAGTGGTGACCGTGTGCTATTTCGAGCACGACGGGCAGATGGCCGGGAGCTATCTGAAAGCCGGCAGCAGAGTGATCTTCCTTGACGGAGACAGGCCGGCTGGGATTCTCGCGACGGCGGTCTTTCTGTGGAAAGGCTTGCGGAAGGTCGTTCGGAAGCTTCGTCCGGATGTGGCGCACGTGCAGTATATGGCACCGGGGGCGATTCCGATCGTCATCCTGCGTCTGCTCGGCGTCAGGAAAATCGTCGCGACCGCGCACACCGCCGCCGACATATACCCGTTGCTCCGGCTTCTGCACCTTATTCAGCGGCGTCTGCTTGTCGCATTCACCTGCATCACTGAACGGGCGGAGCGCTCGTTCTTCGGCAGCTCCTCGCTCTACGGCCCGGAGACCGTCCTTGCGAAGAGGGGCAACCACTTCACCGTCTACAACTGCCTCCCGGAGAACATCTCCGTCACGGAGACCCCGAGACGTTTCACAGGAACAAATTCCTGCGCAGGCACTTTTGAACAGCATTCGGAGGCGACTCCTGATACAAATCCGGACGCTTCGGTGCGGCGTCCGGACCCTTCCATTGACACGCAGGACATCCCGGAGCGGCGTCCGGATTCGCTGACCGTCGGGGTCGTCAGCCGTCTCGACGGCATCAAGGGGACGGATCTGGTCGTCCCGGCGTTCGTCAGGGTGCGCGGCCTGGCGCCCGGAGCCGGGCTGCTCGTGGTCGGGGACGGCCCGCAGCGCGGACTTATGGAGCGGCAGGCGGCGGAGGCCGGGCTGGGAGACTGCGTCACGTTCGCCGGGAGGCAGCAGCAGGAGCGGCTTCAGTCCTTCTACGACCGGATTGACATCCTGCTTATGCCCTCCCGCAGCGAAGGCTTCGGCCTTACCGCCATCGAGGGGATGGCACGGGGCTGCGTCCCCGTCGTGGCGGATGTCGGAGGGCTGCCTGAAGTCGTGCTTGACGGAGAGACCGGCCTGCTCCACCGGCCGGAGGACGCGGAAGACATCGCCGCGAAAATCCTTGAACTTTACGGAGACCGGGGGAGGATGGAGAAGATGTCCCTGGCCGCCGTGGAAAGGGCCGCGCTGTTCGGATTCGACCGCTTCGCCCGCCTGACCGCCGACCTTTACCGCAAGATCGAGCGGCTGTAAGAACAACCGGACGACAACCGGACGACAACCGGACGACAACCAGACGACTGCCAAACGGCAACCGGACGGCAACCCAGTGACTGCCGGACGACAACCAAACGACTGAAAATGATATACATAAACTATCTATACTTCCTCATAATAACCTTCTACGGGGTCAAGTTCCTCTACTCCAAGGCCGTGACGATGCGTCATCCGCTCGACCGTACGCAGACGATGACCCTCGACGGTCCGGAGGCTTTCCTGGTGCTGACCTTCTCCACCGGACTGCTGGCTCTGAACGCCCCCGCCATCGGGGTGGACCTTATGGCGTTCCGGCTTCTCGTGCTTGAGACCCTCTGCGTCCTGGGGATGTTCGTCTCCCGGAACCGCCCAGTCTGGAGCGCCGCGCTGGTAGTCTATGCGATCTACCTGCTCTGGCTCGTGATCGGCTGCTTCTACAGCCCCTCCGCCGCCTACGGGGCGCGTGTGGTGCTCAAATACATATACCCGTTCCTCCTCTGTCTTTTCGCCTCGGCTGCGGTGCGCTATCCCGAGGTCTTCCTCAAGGCCGGACTGACGGCGGTGGCGGTGGCTTTCGTCTGCATAGTCTTCGACTTCGTCCCCGGCATAGGACGGCTTGTCCCGGGGGTGGTCTGGTACGCGACCGCTCAGGCCATCCACTTCATCTCCATAATGATCTTCTGCCTCGCCCTCGCCTACTTCTCCGACGCGAAACGGAAATATCTCATCCTCTCCGGAGTGTTCCTCCTCCCCTGCTTCATCTGGGTGTTCCGCACCAGCATTATGGGTTCGGGCATCGCTCTGGCCGCCTTCTATTTCATCAAATACCGCCTCCGCTCCCTGCCGATTCTCTTCGGCCTCCTCGTCGCCGGGGTCGTCGCCGTGTTCACCATCCCGAGCCTGCACGACAAGATGTTCCAGGACGACGAGAGTATGACGCTCGAAAAGTTCCAGGAGGGAAAGGTGACTATGGACAATGTCGACACCAACGGGCGCAAGGCTATGTGGGAATATATGGACAAACACTTCTACCAGCCGCACAAGCTCACCGGGACGGGTACGGGCGCGTCGCAGAACTATTTCTACAGCAACTATGTCTTCGGCGGGATCAGAATCGTGCACAGCGACTTCGTGCAGATGAAATGCGACAACGGGCTCATCGGTCTGGTGCTCTACTCCCTGCTGACGCTCCTCGCGTTCCTCCACTGTTTCCGGACCTGTCACTCCTCCGGCGATGTCGCGACGCGGATGTGTGCGCTCGTCGCCGGGGCGTCCCTCGTCGGGGTCTTCGCCACCTGCTACTCCGACAACAACGTCAACTACTCGATGGCGACCCTCTCGATGCCCTGGGGCTTCTACGGGATGATGCTCGGCCTCACCCGCCGGAATCCTGACGCTGAGGAGGACTCCGGCATATCTGCCTAAAACCCTATGATACAATGACATTCAATTCGTTCCAGTACATAATCTTTCTGGCGGTCACGGCCGTGATTGTCAGACTTCTCGACCGCGCCGGCAGGCTGAAGCTCCGGAACGCCTTTCTGCTGGCCGCCTCATACTTCTTCTACGCGCAGTTCCACCTTTGGTTCCCGGTCCTGCTGCTCTACGTCTCTTCTGCGGCCTGGCTCGGCGGGAAGCTCATCTCGGATGCGCGGGCGCGGGGCGGAAGCGGAAAGAGGGAGCTCGCAGTGTCGACGGCCGCGACGCTGCTGTGCCTCGTCATCTTCAAGTACGGCTATGTCTTCGACGGCTCAATTCTGCTGCCCGTCGGGCTGTCCTTCTTCACATTCCAGGCTCTCAGCTACACCATAGACATCTACCGGGGGAGGATTCTCCCGGACAGCCCTCTCGCGGTGTTCCTCTTCGTCGCCTTCTTCCCGACCCTGCTCTCCGGGCCGATTGAGAGGGCGCGGAACCTGCTCCCGCAGCTGAACCGGAAATTCGGCTTCAGCCTCGACGGGGCGGCCGACGGAGTGCGGCTTTTCATCTGGGGGCTCTTCAAGAAGACCGTCATAGCCGACAGGCTCTCCCTCTTCGTCGATGAAATCTATATGAACCCGGCCGGACACAGCGGGAGCACGCTCGCCATCGCCGCCGTGTTCTATTCGTTTCAGATCTACGCCGACTTCAGCGGCTGGGCCGATATGGCCATAGGCTCCGCCCGGATTCTGGGGGTCAGACTTATGGAGAACTTCAACTTCCCCTATTTCGCGAAGACCGTCAAGGACTTCTGGCGACGCTGGCACATATCCCTGACCTCCTGGTTCACTGAATATGTCTACATATCCCTCGGCGGGAACAGGGTCAGCCGCCTGCGCTGGGTCTTGAACATATCGCTCGTCTTCCTTCTCAGCGGCGTCTGGCACGGGGCGACCCTCTCTTTCATCGTCTGGGGGGGGGTACACGCTGTTCTTTACCTTGTTGAGCATTTCTGCGGCGTCAGGAACGGTTCAAGGCTCTACGGCATACTGGTCTTCGTCGCGGTGACTTTCGCCTGGATCTTCTTCCGCCTGACGGACATCGGGCAGGCCGCCGGAGTCGTTGCGGCAATCTGCACGGATCTGTTTTCGAGGCCGTATCTCGGCTCCTCCGCGTTCAGCACCGCCCTCTCCGCCGCGCTGCTGCTTTTCTTCGTCTGTCGTGAGTGGCTGGCGTTCAGAAAGGGGGCGGACAGGCATCCGTCCTGGGAGTGCGTCCTCCTGCTGCTCGCCGTCTGCCTGTTCGGCATCGGAGGCAACCGTTTCGTATATTTCCAATTCTGACGAGTCGTGAATAAGTCGGGATATTTGAGAAACTTAAGATAGGTATGAAGCGACTTCTATCGATTCTGCTGCTGGCCTCGGCGTTCATCGTCGCCGACCGCGCCATAGGGAAGGTTCTGAACACGGGGCTCGACAGGTATTTCGGGCTGAACCGGCGCTCGCAGATTCTTCTCGTGGGCCATTCGCATCTGATGCTCTCCGTCGACAAGTCGGAACTGGAGAGGGAGACCGGCCTCGGGGTTTCAAAGTACTGCCGCGAAGGGGTCAACGTCACCGACCGCTACCCTATGGTCAGGCAGTATATGGACTCCCCGTATTCCGACTCCCTGGAATATGTCCTCTACGGGGTCGATCAGTTTATGTTCAACGGTTCGGGGCTGAGCGCGAACTCCTACACCCTGTTCTACCCCTTCATCGACACTCCGGAGATGGACTCCTATGTCAGGAGCTGCGCCTCCCCGGAGGATTACTGGAAGCACAAGCTGCTCTGCACCACCCGCTACTCCGACGCTCTTCTGAACAGCTCCGTCCGGGGATGGCTGGGGAACTGGAAGAATTTCAAGGCGGGGACGCTGGACACCCTCGCGCTGAAAAGGCAGATTGACTCGGGGACGCAGAGGAGGATATGTTTCGACGGCGCTCTTCGAGCCGACTTCGAGAAGACGCTCTCGTACATCGAATCCCGGGGAGTCCGCGTCGTGCTCGTGAACACGCCAGTGGCGAGGATGCTGAACGAATCCGAACCGGAGGCATACGCCCGTATGGTCAGTTACTTCCGTTCGCTCGCCGGAAGTTCGCCGCTGGTGGACTACCTCGACCTGAATCCGGAGTTCTCCGGCCGATACGAGCTTTTCTTCGACCCCATCCACCTCAACCCCGAAGGCCAGAAAGCCGTGACCGCGAGGCTTGTCGAGTATTTCGCCGGCCTGTCAGGTCAGCCAGGTTTCCGTCAGTCGGATCAGTCCGGTCAATCCTGTCAGGTCAGCCCTGTCTCCGTCAGTCGGATCAGCCCTGCCTATGTCAGTCAGGTGAAAAACGGCAGTGAAATCAGATAATATGCATCAGCTATGATATCAGTGGTGATTCCGCTTTACAACAAGGCGGACACGGTCACCGGCACGCTCGGGTCGGTGGCCGGACAGACTTACCGGGACTTTGAAATCGTCGTCGTGGACGACGGCTCCTCCGACGGGGGCGCGGAGAAGGTCGAGGCTCTGGGAATCCCCGGGCTGCGGCTTGTCCGGCAGCCCAACGGCGGCGTGAGCGCGGCCCGCAACCGGGGTGTCGGGGAGGCCCGCGGCGAGTTCGTAGCCTTCCTCGACGCAGACGACGAGTGGAAGCCCGACTACCTTGAGACCCAGGCGGCGCTTGCGGAGAAATATCCCTTCTGCGACGTCTTCGCCACTGACTACGAGTTCCGCTACGGAGACGGGAGGGTCACGCGGCCCCTCTTCCGTCGTTTCCCGTTCAGCGGGACGGACGGCGAGCTGACGGACTACTTCGAGGTGGCGAGCCGCTCGCATCCCCCGCTGTGGACTTCCGCCGTTATGGTACGCAAGACTGCGCTCCTGTCCGTGGGCGGATTCCCCGTCGGGGTCGGCAGCGGCGAGGACCTGCTCACCTGGGCGCGTCTCGCCGTGAGGTCCAGAATAGCATTCAGCCGGAACGCGGCGGCGGTGTACTGCCTCGGGGACGGCGACGCGACGGTGGCGCGGAGACGGAATGACGACGAGGACTATGTCGGCGACAGTCTGAAGAAGCTGTGGCGGGAGCACCCCGACGTAAGGGGGCTGAAAAGCTACCTCGCCCTGTGGTACAAGATGAGGGCGATGAACGCCCTGTTGTCCGGCGACAGACGGGGGCTGCTGGCCAAGAGCCTCCGCTCGCTCCGGTATGACCCGGCAGCCCTCAAGGTCTACGCCTACCTCCTGATGGCCATCCTGCCCCGGAGCCTCAACCGCCGTCTCCTCCGCCGCTTCCAGTCCAGGTA
>CAVIXF010000020.1:0-16462 GCA_963646585.1 Candidatus Gastranaerophilales bacterium HUM_1
GTGCAGGAGGATACCGTCCGCCGTGCTGTAGGATTCCTCGACGCGCACAACCGAGCGGTCGATCTGAATGCCCTCGCAGGCCTCGTCCGCAGGGACGACACGGAATGCGTGTTCTCCGCTGATGATGCCGTCGTTGCTGGTGAACGGTCGTGTGCTGCCTTTCTTGACGAAGATGTCGAACTCCAGCTGATAGGTGTTCTTGCCGTAGAGGACATCGACTATATCGCCTCCCTCCTCCGTCGCGGTCTTCTCCGTCCCTGCGGTGGCGGTGAGTTTTGTGGTGTCCTCTTTCGGGGTGTCTATTTCGGTCCAGGTGGCTGAGGCCCCGGGTGCACCGTCGGTGGATGTGGTGTGGGTAATGGTGCATTTACCCCAAGATAATACGCTCATAATTGTCTTGCTTTATGATGGTTACACTTATTCATTTGCTAAATTTTCACGGGGCTGTCGTCCCCGAAATACTCGTACCGGAGCATAGCCACGACGAAGTGCTGCCCGATGTCGGGAGCGTCCTCCGTGCTGACGGTCGCCTGCAGGCTGAACTTGTAAGGGGACACCGCCGGAGTGAGGCTTTCCGCCCAGTCCTGCAAAGCCCTCTCAAGAGCCGCCGTTCGCGCCCCGTCCTCGACCTGCACGCCGTCAAGCGTGATGTCCGGGACATAGATATGGATGGTGACCACGCCTGTCTGAATCTGCGTAGGCAGACCTGCGGTGAAAATCACCACCGCATCTTCGAGGCGGCTGTCACGCGGACGGTAGCCCGCCCTGTAGATGCCGCCGCTGATGAGGCCTGCGATGTCGCTTCCCTTGAGCAGCGTGAGGATGTCCCCCTGTATGTCCTTTGCGGTTTTCATCGTGCGTGTGCTTTATACTCTGAATCCGAGACTGCGGAGCATCCTCGGGACAAGGTCGTCGGCGAGGAGTTCCCCGCTGTCGAGGACATCGTAGCCGCGTTTCTTGACATAATAGGCGTAGGACATCCCGGCTACGACGATGAGGACTATCCCCTCACCGTACCGGGAAGCGAGGCTCTTTGCGAACTCCTTTCCGCTGCGGCTGCCCGTCCCGCCCCCGCTCTTGACGGAGGAGAAGTCGGAGGAGCTGACGATGCGGCCGTCTTTGGCGATGACATAGCCGGTGGAGCTTCGGAGGTTGCCCGTTTGGTCTTTGTACGACCCTGCGGAGCGAACTCTGTTCAGCACCTGCTCGCCGACATACCGGAGGTTATGGATGACCGCCTCCTCCGCGCGTCTGATGCGCTCTTCGAGGTAGTCGTCTATCGCTCTCTGCGGTGTTGTCATCTTCATCGACATATAGTGTGTCCGTTGGGTTTGCTTGTCCTGTTGCCTATTTTCTCAAGAAAGGCCGTATTGCGGGCTTTCGTGGTCGGGTCGGTATAAGTTTACCTCCGTCTCCTTTGCGCCGCGCATTCGGGCTGTATTCGCGTCATACGGTAATCCTCGTCTGTCCGACGGCTTCGAGGTGTTCGACGCTCTCGACGCTGAACTCCCGGAGGAGCGTACCCCCGCTGTCCCGCAGGCGCAGGCGGTCTGCCGAGAACGGAGGCTGCTGCTCCTCGATGAGTATCGAGAATGACAGCGTCTTCGTCGGCTCGCCGTCCACCGTGGCACGGTAGTCCTGCCTGACGGGGGAGAACTGGCAGGGGACGGGTTCGCCCCAAGAGGCGGTTCCTGTGGAGGGAAAGCCTGTCTCGGGGTTGATTCCGCCACCCGCGAGGTTCTGCACCTCGATTGTTCCGTTCGGGATGATCATAGCCTTGAACCCTTGTACCCGAATGTGGTCTTCGGCGTGTCTCCTCCTCCCTCGTCGCCCCACTCCCGGTAGAGGGCGTAGGCACGGCGGCGGAGAGAGGCTCGCTGCTCGTCCGTGAACGAGTAGCTCTGCCCTCCCTGTGAGATGTCGGGCGACACGGAGAGCCACAGGTAGAGGTCGGCGAGCGCGAGGTTGTAGCCCGCGCTGCGCAGGACTTCCTGCGTGGCCGTGTCGGTGAGCATCAGCCCCCTGTTCAGAGCCACCTCATCGATAGCCCGGACGGGGACAGGGTAGGCGTTCACGCCTTTGAGTGCTTCGAGTATCGTCATAGATGATAGTCCGTGAAACTTGTCAGATTACGCTCCTACTCCCAAGCCTTTGCGTCGGTCTTGAGGTAGATGTTCCTGTACGCGGTGTCGAAGACCGGAACGGCATCAGCCTGGCCAATGGTGACTTCGCTCTGCGGCTCTGCCGTACCGTACTTCTTGATGACGGTGTGGCTTCTCTCCGCACGGAGGATGAGGTCGTTGTTCTCGGCGAGGATGTCGTATTGGGTCGTGCCAAGGCGAGAGGATTCCGCAAGAACGAGCCTATCGACAGCGAATGGGTTGCCGGAAGTGCTTTCGCGTCCGTCTGCGAATTCGCGGGTGATGGACTGGTCGATGACCACGAGCTGAACGCCGTTAAGCCAAGCCTGCCTTGCGAGCATACTGTTGACCTGCGCGAGGTCCGGAGTCTGCGCCATTCCGACTGCGTTAGCAAGGTAGGAAGCGCACGCCTTGATGATCTGCTCTGCGGAGCAAATCTTGTAGAACGTTTCGAGGCTCACGAATCCGTACTTCGGGTTGAGACCGTTGTCCTTCGCCTGCTTGATGGCTTTGGCGAGGTCGCCGATGATGTCGGCGGTTGCGCTTGCGCCCCAATCGGTCGTGGTCACTTTCTTCTGCACGTCCGCATCAACGTCGTAGTCGAGGTCAAACTCGTTTGCGAACGTCGCGTTGTTGGCGGTGCTGAAAGAGAGCTTGCCTGCGTTTGAGACAAGCGCCCAGGCGATGTATTCAAGTTCGCTCTGAACGCCGTTGAAGCAGAAGTCCACGTCATTGCCCCAATACTGAACGAGTTTGGTTGCGTCCTCATCGTTCGCAAGGGCGAGGGCGGTCTGATACTCCTTGAGTTCTCCACGGGAGAGTTCACGGCTGATGCTGATGAACGGGATGTCTCCCTTCGCGCTCTCGAATATCGGTCTGCGCTTGCGAAGGATGGTTCCGTTGTCAGTGTGAATGTCGGCTGCGACATTGTTCTTCGCGAGCTGGTTCTGCAAGGTCTGCCAGATGAAGCCGTTGACCTTGCGGACCGGGAAGTGGGTGCCAAACAGGAAAGGTTTGGCATCTGCGGTGTTCAGGCGAGCCTGCACCATCTGCTGAGTAAGTCCCTGGATGAGGGTGTTAACGATAGTTGCCATAATTCTTTACCTGTTTTTAGTAGTTGATGATGCACGGGAGAGCCTCTGCGACGAGTGCCGGGAGTTCGTTCCCGCGTGTTACTCCGATTACCCAAGCGTCGGTGTCGAGATTCGCATTTGCGACGACCGGTTTACCGGTGCCCACGACTGCGAACGGCACGTATTTGAACGCTCCGGTAGCCGCTCCGCTCTCGGATGCCTGGAAGATGTATGCGTCCTTGTCAATCGCTCCGAGGGTGGTTCCCACGGTGATTTCGTCATAGGCCGCGTTTGAAGCGTCAATGGCGGTGATTGCGTAAGCCGCTCCGCCCTTGGCCGCAAAAACGATGTCTCCGACCTTGAAGTCGTGCCCCTTGAGGACTTTGATTTTGGTTGCGGTCGCCCCCACTTCGGTATGCACCTTGGCATACTTCACAGCGTGGCATATACCGTTCTCCGGTGCGCTGATGACACGACCCTCCGCAAGGAAATCCACGTTAAGCTCGGAAGTAACGACCGCAACGCCGCCACGGACATCCGCAACCTTGTGGACAAACACTCTCGGAAGCTTGCTGTCTTTGCGCTTGATAACTGTCATTGCCATAATGATAGATTTTTAGATTGTTGAACTTCAGAACGGCTGTTGGTCGCCCGCTGCAACGCCGTCGCGCTTGGCGATTGCGTCCTGCTGCTCCTTTGACAGCTCGTTTCCTTGTGCCGCCCTGCCGTTGAGTGCTGACGGCTTTCCGAAGACTGCGCCCCTCGCGCTGCTCTCAGTGACAATGCCTTCAACTTCAGTGCCCACCTCTGTGAGGAGTGCGTTGAAGTCGTCATCCGTCATCCCGTCCACCGGGGTACGGTCGTACGCCTTACGGAGAGATTCAGGCAGCCTGCCCGTGATTTCTGCGAGTTTCTGTCTGCGGCCTGCTGCGAGACGTTCACCCTTTATGGCCGTCAGCTCGTCATTCAGCGCCTTGTTGCTGTCGATGATGGCCTGCGCCCATTTCGGGATGGCGGTCTGTTCGCCCTGCTGCGTCGGCTGCTGCTGTTCCTGTGGAGAGCCTCCGCCTGTTTCCACTTTCGCGCCGTCCTTGAGGCCGTACTTGCTCTCGTAGTTGCGGACTGCGGTCTGCTGCGCTTCGGTCGCCCGGCTGTCGCCGTACGATTCGAGAACCTGCTGGAAAGTCACCCCCTCTACTGCGGTTGCGACCTGCTCCTGCGATGTGACAGTCTTCGCCAGCTTGTCGGCTATCCTGCCCAAAATTGCGTCGCTCACCCCCGCAAAGCGGTTGCGTAGCGCCTCGATGATTTGTGTTCGGAACATACTATCAAGTATTCTAAATGATTAACTCTGACAAAGGTAGTAAAAGGATTTCAATATGTTTGCATAGGAAACACAAAATTTTGCCAAACACTTGCCGTCAAACCATATCCGCGATTGGCGGCGGTGTGCGCCCGATTGAGAAAAAATTTCACTGAAAAGTGAAAAAATCTTTCCGAAACATTTGATATTTTTAAAATATCACACTTACTTTGCCACTGCTTTTAAGAGAAACACTTTTTATAACACACGGCAGTATGACTTACACGAGCAAACAAATCAACAGGGACTGGAGAATGAAAGTCCACGGGACATTGGAAGACGGCACGAAGCTCCACACCCTTATGGGCGTGACCGGAATCCGCAACCTCATCGGGGAGGACTTCTTCGAGAAGTTCCTGAACAGGGCATACGCCTCAATGGCGGACAGCTGCTGCTGCAAGCTCCGCAGGGGCATCGCGATAACTTTCTATGTGAAATAGGCTATGACACCGCAGGAACAAAAGGCAGTCATCGAGGGGGCATACTGGGCGGGATTCGAGCCGAGTTCGGACAACCTCACGGAGGAAGCCCTCCTCGCGGAAGCACGGCAATTTTTATTCAACTCAATAACATTCACCATTTAAAACCAAAGCAGTATGGAACAGATTTTATCCACAACAGGGAGCAACGCCTCACAGTTGCAGCAGGGACTCAACGAAGTCGTCATCAACAAAGTGCGCCGTATGATTGACGGCAAGGCGGCGGGGGTCGAGGCCACGATGAACCGCCTACAGGAGGAGGGGCGCATAGCGCAAGACTTCATCGCTCCGATAGGCGTGAACCTCAAGGCGGAGGAACGCCGTCCGGTGGTGACATTCGCCCGTGACGCGCAGACGGGGGCGGTGACGCTCAATATGAGCGAGGGAGCGTTCAGCCTCCACGACAACGCCGTCGGACAGCTCGCCGACCGTATGGGCATCCCGCAGCGATACCTCCGCACGCTCGCCGGGGGACAGGAGGACTGGCAGAGGGAACTCGCCGCGCACCTGCTCAACCAGCACAGCGACTGGACGCAGCGCAGCCGTGTCCTCATCCGCTGCGTGGGGCAGCAGGTTCGAGGGGTTCTCTCGGACAGCTACAGGCGGCTCAACAGCGTCGACATCCTCACGGCGTTCGTCACCGAAGCCTCCCGCAAGGGGGCGGTCGTGGCCGACGCTTTTATGACGGACACGAAAATTTGGGCGGAGACGATACTTCCGCAGCCATTCGTAGTCCCGACCGCCAACAACGGGGATGTGGTCATCTTCGCGGGGGCGCGATTCAGCACGAGCGACTACGGGGACGGGAGCGTGGATATGCGCTCTTTCCTGCTGAACGGGGCTTGCCTCAATGGTATGGTGCGTGAGAGCGTGATGCGGCAGATTCACCTCGGAAGCAAGCTCCCCGACAGCCTCGCCCTCTCGCAGCGCACTTACGAGCTTGACACCAAGACGACCGTCAGCGCGGTGCGCGACCTGACCTCCGGGCTTTTCAGTAAAGACAACCTCCTCCGCAAGGCGTATGAGATACAGGGCGCGAGCGAGATGGATGTGGACTTCGACAGCGAGATCAAGAAGCTGACCCGTGACGGGGGGCTGCTCAAGACCGAGGGCGAGGAGGTGAAGAAAATCCTCCTCAAGAACGACCCCGAGGACGGCGTGCAGGGCGCAAGCACCCTTTGGAAGCTGACGCAGGCTATCACCGCCCACGCCCGCGACCTCACGCCCGAGCGCTCCCGCGAGCTTCACGAAATCAGCGGCGCTCTGATGAACAGGGTGAAAGTGGCGTAAGTATGTGTTCAACCGCTCCGCAGGCTCTCTCCGGGCTTGCGGGGCATAATCCCTACAAAGTATGTTTGAGATACCTGTAAATTCAGCAAAAGACCTGCGTCCCGAGGTGGTCGACCTCGTGTGCCAGGCGTTCTTCAAGAAGAAAGAGATGTACTACTGCGACACAGTTGTCAATGAAGACGGGACTTTTCGCTCCGGCAGTCAGAGCAGGGACAGCGCACAGAAATACTATGTCATCAGCGATGCGGAGCGCAAGGCAGCGATAGAGAGATTCCGCGACAAGGGCTGGCACATATTCCTGCGCGAATGGTACGCCGACAACGGGAAGCAGCTTTACAGCTACCTCCTCCACGACACAAAGAAAATCAACAGCAGATCAGGACATTATATTTTTTAGCATTATGAAATTTTCATACGTAAACAATGACTTCGAGGGTGAGCCGAATGTGTTCATCAAGGATGTCTATCCTGATTTCGAGTATTAACAATCAATAAAATCAAATAATTATGACAGCAGCAGAGCGATTGAGAAAATCGATAACGGCGGAGATGCCGTTCACAAAGGATGAGTTCATTGCAAGGGTGATGGAGCGCATCCGGGATCAAGGCTACTATCCGATAGGCATCAGCGCAGGGAGGTCAACCCTCAGCGGATGGCTAAACGAGAGGGATTTCGGTGTCGTGTCGAAGTGGGTCAAAGAAGAAGGCTTCCGGCTGGTGCGCGATGTCTCCTGCTACGGCGTGGTAAGCTATTTCGTCGAACTTTGAGGGGGAGGGGCTTGATATGCCACGCGAAGAGTTCATCTACCGGCTGATGTTCCTCTCCTCCGAGCAGGGGGAGGAGGAACACTACTTCACGAGCCTGTCCGCCATTTACGGCAGGTTCACTCCCGAGCAGGTCGGGTGCAGGGTCGAACGCCTGTATGCGGTCGGGGTCTCGCGGGGAGCTGTCTACAGGAACAGGCTCGTCGAGATACGCCGCTACCCGATAGCGAGGAAGCCGCAGCGCAGGACGGCTGCGGAATAAGCGAGAAACGCGCCGTATTCAGCCGCAAAGCCGCCGCGAGGTATAAACCCTTGATTGAGACTTTTGCGCCCCGAATACGGCGTTTCTTGAGAAAATAACTAACTTTGCAGCACGATATAATCAGTAAGCCATTATGAAACAGCGAGAAATACCAAAATCGGTTCGACAGGAAGCCTCCCGACTGGGCTTCAATAGTGTCTCGTACGCGGGGGAGGTTGACGGGGTTGATTATTACGCCGTCGGGGTGATTGACCGCAACGGCAAGTTTGCTCCTATCGGGTTACCAACCTTTATCGCCCTCGAACGCGGGCAGATGAGTTGGGTAAGTGGTGACGAGGGACTTGAGCTATCACTTCGATTTGATTAACCGCTTTGCGAACTCAGGGTTTATCAAGGCGTTATCTATCCTCGCGACCTCAATAGCGGACGACTTCATCAGCGAGAGGTACGAATCTTTGAATGTAGCAATCTTCGAGCTTTGTGGGTCATACCACACGAGGTTGCCATTTTTTTGTCTCTCGACAATGAAAACATGCGCGCTCCCTGTCTTCCACTGGCAATATACCTCATACCGCCCTTTCTCCGCTGTGTGCCCCTCAATGAATAGCCGCTTGGCGTCATCAGTGTCGGCCATCGCGCCCGATTGGAACTTCGTCACTGGGCTGCCGTCTTTATCAAGAAACCTGCTTTCATAGCCCATTCCGTGAGTGGCATAATACACATCGACCTCTCGAATATCCACCCCCAATTTCCCGAGATTCGGGTTCGGCTTCGCTTCGACATCATACCCTCGCCGTCTCAATTCGTAAGCCACAGTGCAGGTTTGGCAGTTGTGCCGATATCCTTTCTCAAGAGCATCGTCTGAACTAAACAATGGATTCGGGTGCGCGTTGTCCGCAAGCCCGAAAGGCATTATTTGCCCTTGTATCACAGGCAGCGCCTCGTTCAGCTCTTGGATATTCTTCTTTTGCTCGGGAGTGAAATTAGCGTGCGCCCTATTGAATGTCATAGCCTGTTCGTACTCCGCGTATGTCGGATACGGAAGCTTTGAGCCGTAGGCTTCCAATAGCCGCGAGGGGATATATTTCTTGTTGTCCGTGACGAAATACGGCTTGCTGTAAACGCTCTTGCTCCTCTCGGCGTTCTCCTTTAGCCAGTCTTTGAACTCCTGCGGCACATCGTCCACCGTCTGCGAGCTTTCCGTTGCCGGCTCTTCCCCGGCGAGGATGCGGCGTGTGTCCTCGGCCATTTCCTCCTCGGTCTTGAGGATGCTCTCCGCGTGGCAGCGGCAGTGCGGATGCCAACCTGTGAACTTGAAGTCCTTGGGATAGCAGCCCCTGCCATTGTTCGCCGTGCTCCCGACGGGTGCGCTCAATTCATCGCAGATGTCCGGCACGGGGTGGTTGTTCGATAGGACAACGCGGATGCCGACCACAAAGGGCAGCTGCTGCCACCTCTCGTAGTCGGCCGTCCTGTAGGCGATGTTCGTCTCCGTGGCGGCGAGGCGGCGGGCGTTCTTGTAGCTGCTGCGGTACACCCCCTGCCCGGGGTGGTACGCGGCCATAGCCCGGGAGGGCTTCAGCTCCCCGCGCTCGTCCTTGACACGGCGAAAGAGCTTGTCGGGTTCACGAAGCCACGCCCGGAGTTCCCGGGACATCTCCTGCGCCGACATTCCGTTGCGGATGCCGACATCAAGTCCCAACTCGATTTCCCCCTTGAACTGGTCAGTGTATCGCCACACCCTGTCCGAGAGGTTCAGCCCGGCCTCCTTTCGGGAGAGGAAAGCCTCGCGTGCCTTGTCGTTGGTGCTGAAATAGCGTCGATACTGCGCTTGGGAGAGCCGCTCGACCTTGTCCCCGAAGACCGTCCGTGCGAGTTCGCTGTTCTTGTTGTTGGCGAGCGTCCACTCCGCGTTCACGCCGTTGACGATGACGGCGGACATCCCCGAGCGCATCTCCTCAATGAGCCGCTCCGCACGCTTGCGCAGGGCGGGGTAGTCGTCGAACGAAAAGAGGGAATCCCCCTTGAGCCCGTCAACCGAAGCCCCCAGCAGGGCGGCCTCCTGTATGAGCCGCCTGTAGAGGGAATCGATCTGCCGCTGGTACTTCGACAGGTGCGTGAGGTGCGTCCTGTCGTACTTGTTCATCTTCACCGCCATAGTAGTGCCGCCACTGGTTTAAGCCCCTTTTCTGCGCTCTCCGCTCGGGCAGGCCTCGTCCGATGCCTTGACAGCCCGGTTGTCGCGCGAGCAGAGGGCGTTTTCAGCCCCTTTCGGGCGGTTGTAGCAGTAAACGCACGCGCCGCAGGTGAAAGCGGCTGACAGAGGCTGTCCCGCCCCATTGTCGATAGGTTTCCTTGTTGTCTTTGCCATAGTCATTCCTGATTTGAGTTTGTTGTTGAGATGTACTTGTCGTTTATCGTGTCCCCGACACGGATGCGCCCCTGTTTGTAGAGGGCGTTCAGAGCCGAGGAGAGGTGCGAGGCGAGTTCCCTGTAGAGGGTGTGTCCGGGGAGACGGCGTGCGGAGCGTTTCTCGTCTTCGAGCCTCCGCAGCTCCCGATAGACCGCCTCCGTGAACTCCTCCGACGGCTGGACGGTCACCGGCTCAAGCGGAGGGGAGGGTTCGGGTCTCCTCACCGCCACCGCAGCCGACGCTTTCCGGCTACTCATACGCCCCGAAAACATCGCCCTTGTCATCCTCGGCTATCTCCGCGAGGGTCTTATCCACATCGCTCGACCAACCGAGGTACTCTATGCTCTCACGCTGCGACATCAGAGCCTTTCCGCCGTTCGCCGCCGTGAGGTTCGAGATGGTGTCCTTCTCGTCCGTGATGGTGAACGGAGTGATTTCAACCTCGACACGGAGCGCGTCTATCTCGGCGTGGTAGCGCTCGTCGGTCATCGCCTTGAGGAACGCCTTGACGACATTGATCTCCCTGTCGAAGTATTCTATGAGACGGCCGCTCTCGTCCTTGACCTTGAGCTGGCAGTCGATGAAGAGCTGCTTGCGGCTCTCCCCGGACATCGGATTCGACTTCATCGACTCATACGACCAGTCCGGGAGCTGGAGCTGCGTGAAGAACGACTGCCGCAGCTCGGTGACATAGAACTTGAGGTTCTCAACCGCCTGCTGCCAGGTGACATACTGCGCACTGCTCCCTTTCGGGTACTGGAGGATGCTGCGGAACTCCTTGTTCTCGTCCTTCTCGCCGCCGTAGGAGACCTCCTCGTCGGCGATGACCACGAAGATAGGCTTGCTGTTCCGGCGGAGGTAGTTGCCGTTCCGTGAGAGCGCCCACTCTATCTCATAGACGAGGCTGGAGGTGTCCTCCCATATCGGGGTCGGGCGGTAGCAGTACAGGCACGGTATCTTTCCGAGCGTGAACCGCTCGTCCTCGACCACGGAGTAGTCGCCCGAGGCGTTGCTCCACTTGAGATGCCTGTCCGAGGTGTAGGTCTCGAAGAAGCCGACGGTATTCTTGCCGACCTTGCGGGTGTAGGCCACCGACATAGCGACCATATCGCCGTACTCGTCGAACAGGGGATAAAGCTCATCCCCGAGCATCGGGCTGAAATTCCGGCTGCGGAGCTTGAGGGGGCTGTCGAAGCCGTACTGCCCGTTGCGCTGTTCGACGGCGTACCACAGGGTCATCACCTCGCAGCCTGCGAAAAGCATATTGCAGCGCTCGATGTTCGCGCTGTCTATGCGGTTGCGCTGGAAGATGGCCTCAAGCCAGCGGGCGGCTTCCGACTGCGCGTCATTCTCCGGCTTGTAGATGCGCTTCACTGGAATGCCGCAAACAAGCTCGGTCATCCTCTTGACCGCGAGCCGCTGGAGGTTGCAGGTTATGCGCGTCACGCGCTCGGGCGTGCCGTCCGGGTTTATGGCATCGGGGTATATGCTCTTCTGCATCACCGGATGCTCCTTCGGGTTGTACTCCTTGAACAGTCCGTGCGCCCCGAACCACGGGGGTACGGATATCGACTTCTCTTTCAGAGCACAGATGCGCTCCGCCGCCGTCATCGGGCTTGACAGGTCGAGGATTTCCTCGATAGGCTGTGTGTTTGGGGTTGTTGGCATTGTTTTTCGGTTTTATTTTGTTGATTGTCAATATATTGCACTTGCAATTCGCGCCTTGTCGATAGGCTTGAACGGGCTGTTGAAATGGTAGTCTATGGCGTAGCAGAGGACATCCACATACTCGTCGTGGGGCTTCGCCGGAAAGCCGCAGACCTCCGAGAGGAAGTCTTCCGTCCAGTCGCCGTCCACGAGAGCCACCCGTCCGCACTCGATGCTCGGGGAGGCGGCGTTGAGCCGTGTCTCCTTGCTCTCGGTGGGGGAGGGCGTGCGCGTGACATTGAGGCGCGTGACCTCCCGGAGCTGGTCGATGACGCTCACGCCGTTCGCCTTGGGTTCTATGCGGATGGAGGATTTCGGGCTGTAGCCGTGTTCCTGCGCATACTGCGGGATGAAGCGCAGGAGGTCGGGGAACTTCATCCGCACCTTTCGCCCGTGGGTGATGTACAGGGTCTCTCCCACCTTGCAGGTCGCTATGATGCCGGACGGGTCGTTCTCGGTCTTGTCCGTGAACGCCGTATCGAGGAAGAATACTGTCGGCTCGCCCCTGCGCCTCGCCTCGAACTCCCTCGGGGAGCAGTGTCCGAACCAGTCCCGTTTGACGATGTTACCGCCCACGACCGTAGGCCGCTGCTGATAGAGGGCTGCGAATGTGCGGGGGCTTCGGGCTTCCGCCGTGCGGAGGGACGCGAGGCTGTGTTCCTCCTCCCACAGAGCCTCCCCGAGCTGCCGGGGGTCTTCGGGGTCGTCATAGTCCTCGCGGATGGCGGGGATGCGCACCACCTCCCAGCTGTCTCCCTCCCGTTCGAGGAGCCGCCCCGCGAGGTCATCCTCGTGCCAGCGTGTCTGAATGAGAACCTGCTTGCTGCGGTTGTGCAGACGCGTGAAGAAGACATCCGTATACCAGCACCACACCCTCTCGCGGTAGGTCGCGCTGCCGGCTTCGAGTGCGTCCTTGACCGGGTCGTCTATGATGCCGACATCGACGGGCGTTCCCGTCAGTCCGCCCAGCACTCCGACCGCCTTGTAGAAGCCGCCGTAGCCGACCGTCTCGAAGATGTCGACATTGCGGAGGTAGCCCCTCTGCACATCCGTCTTGACACTCTTCCCCGAGAGGAAAGTGTCGGGGAAGACACGGCGATACTCGTCGCTGTCGATAGTGCGCTGAATTGACCGGCTGAACTGCTGCGCGAGGTCGGCGGAGTAGGATGCCCCGACAATCTTGAGCAGGGGGTTCACCCCGAGCGCCCACGCCGGGAGCTTCCGGGAGACTATCTCGCTCTTGCCGTGCTGCGGCGGGATGAAGATCATCAGCTTGTTCGTCCACAGACGACCCTCGAGCAGCTCCTGACACTTCCGGGCAATGAGAGTGTGGAACCACTGGCGGCGGTAGGAGGGCTGAGTATAATCGAGGAACACAGGGAGAGATCGTGCCGCCTCCCGCCTGTGTAGTTCCCGCTGCAGTTCCAGCAACCGTGCCGTTTTCCTTGTTTCTTCCGCCATCGCCGCCCGTATTAGCCCCTTTCGTGTGTCCGCACTATTGGTTCTCCATTGAACCCGTTATCCGCGCTATTTCAGCCCGTATGTCGTCTTCGCTCATCCTCGCTATCTCGATAGAGCTGTCAACGCGCCCCTCGACCTGCCGCTTCTCCGGGGCGTAGAGGCCGAGGAGCTTGCGCCTCTCGGCGAGCTGCGCTCGGATTTCGCTGATGTAGGAGGGGTTCCCGAGACCGATGACATTGCTGTCCCGGCTCTCGACGCTGTAGGTCTTGATTTCGCTCGCCCCCGTGTCTCCGTTCCGTCTCGGTGCGCCTTTCCGTGTGCTGACGGTCTGCGTGTGGTCCTCTTTGCTCTTCTCCCACTGCTCCCACAGCTCGCGGACGGTCTCGTCGATGCGCTCGAGTTCGAGCTGTAGGGCTTCATCCATATCCTCAAGCCGTGTCGCCCTCCACTCCGAGAGGAGCGTCTTGATGTCTCCGGAGACCGTCCTGAGGCTGTAGGTCTTGAGGCCGAGGCGCTTCATCACCTCCGCCTGTATCTGCCGGTAGCTGTAGCCCCGCTTGTAGAGCTTGGCCGCTATCTCAAGCCGCCCCTCCTTGGCCTGTAGTCTCCTTTTCGTCTGCTGTTCGCTCATAGCTCGGTCAGTTTTCGGCTTCCCCCTCCGTCTCCACCACCGGTTCGAGACCCTCGGAGGCCGCCTGTGCTATCATCGCGAGGTCGTCCTCGCTGTATTCAATCTTCGGGAAATGCCGCTTTATCTCCGCAGGGTCGCCCTT
Source organism: Candidatus Gastranaerophilales bacterium HUM_1 (assembly GCA_963646585.1). Taxonomy (GTDB): domain Bacteria; phylum Bacteroidota; class Bacteroidia; order Bacteroidales; family UBA932; genus Cryptobacteroides. The sequence goes on from CAVIXF010000020.1 coordinate 13,728, forward strand.
GTAGAAGACGAGGACATTCTGATGCATCTTCCCGACCTTGCGGCTGTCCATATAGCGGGAAGCCCGCAGGGCTGTGCTTGCGCCCGTCTCGACGAGGATACACTCGTTGTACAGATGCGCCCCGGCCTCCCGGAAGATGCGCTTGATGTCACCGCAGAAGTCATAGTAGAATCCGGTATTCTTGTTCCGGACATCGCCCACGACCACGACGGCGAAGCGGTTCTCGCGGAGGCAGCCGAGCGCTGCCCTGTATGCGTTGCCGAGGATGCCGATGAAGTCCGCGTAGCTGCCTTGGTTGCTCGCGTCCCTCGGGTCGTCGCTGTAGACTTCGAGGTCGAAGTACGGAGGGCAGCTGAACAGGAGGTCTTGGCTGTCGGCGGCGATGTGCTGCGCGACATTCTGAGCGTCATCGCAGATGTAGGCTATGTCAAGCCCGCTCCCATCGATAACCCGGTTGTTGATTTCCACCTGCTCCTGCCGAAGCTCTATCCCACGGAAAGAGTGTCCGCACAGGGCGAAGACAAACCCTTTCTGCGTGTCGCCGGCGAAAGGGTCGAAAATGGCGCTGTGTTCGTTCGGCGTGAACCACCGGCACATAATCTCCGACAGCACCGGGTCAAAGAGGCTGACACCAGCCGACAGCACCTTGCTCTCCTCGTGCGCGAGGACATCCGCCGGGACATACTTGTCGATGTACTCCCGGAACGAAACCCCGAGTTCCGCACGGTGCTTGCGCGTCTTGGCGTACAGGTCTTTGTACTTGATTTCGGGGGCGGTGATGAGCTTGTCGTTGCGGCTCTCGCCCCTATCGCCTATCTTCTCGCGCCACAGCTTCTTCCTCGCCTGCCAGTAGCCCTTCCGGGTGTCGAGGACGCTGAACGGCGGGACGACGAACCTGTCCTGCAGGCTCCCGTCTTTAGATGCCTCTCCGCTGCCCGCCCCGTCCGGGGACACCCCCATATCCCACGGGTCGAGACCCCAGCTTTCGAGATCCTTGATGTCCCACTCGTTGGCGAGCGCGTCCGTATCCCACTCACCGAAGCCGACATTGTCCTTGATGATGAACTCGCGCTGCTCCTCGGCGGTGAGGGACGAGGCCTTGATTACAGGTGCTGTCGGAGCGTCGAGCCACGCCTCCCACTCGTTGGCGAGCGCGTCCTGCTCCGCCTCCGTCTTCTTCTGAACATCCCGCAGGGAGAGCAGCCGCTGCCTCAGTTCCCCTCCGTCCATATCGGCTATCGCCGAGAGCGCACGGAAGCGCATATTGCCGCCGAGGGCGGTCATCATATCGTCCACCACTATCGGGCGGAGTTCGAGCATCTTCGGGAGAGCGAGGATGCTGTCGATGAGTTTCTGAAACTTCGCGTCAGTTATCTGACGGGGGTTCGCCCTGTTGACCTGTATCTGCGAGAGTTTCACCGTTTCAGTCTTCATATCCGTTGCAAATGATTGATTTTGTGTATTATGCCAATTAAGAGATTTTGACCTGCTTATTTTTCAACCTTTTCCCAGTCCTTGTCCTGCTGGAACTCCCCGAAGAGACCCCAGCGGCACATAGAGGCGTATATCGGCCTGTCAAGCCCGAACTCGCTCCGCAGCTCCGATGGGGTGGTCTCCAGCGTCCCCTCGAAGAGGATGTTGTCGGCGCAGTCCCGGACGCTGATGTCCACGGCTTTCTGACCGATGCAGCAGGCTATGGCGCAGGTGCAGGGGACTCCGGTATGGAGGGCGTGCGAGAGGGCTATCTTCCGGGCGAGGAGGTTCAGAGTGAGGTCTGCCTTGGAAGCGTCTTTCGTCCACGGGCTTCCGCCGCCGATGCGGCAGTTGCCCCCGTAGAAATCCACGGCGAGCTTGCGCCCGGTCGTCCCGCAGTCGGCTATCGAGCTGTGCCGGACATACCGACCCGTGCCGTTGATGACGAGGTCGTAGTGTCCCGGGAGCTGCTCTTTGACGAACCTGCGGACTTTCTTCCGCGTGCTGTCCTGGAGCAGGGGAACTGCGACGATGACCCTGCGCACCGCATCGTCCTCGGTGATGACCTGCGTCTTGATGTCAAGCCCTCCGAGGCCGCTCTCGAAAAGAGCCTTGCAGAGGCACTTGGCGAGGGAGTGGTCTTTCGGCATATGGCCGTACCTCGGGTCGGGGTCTGCGTAGCCGAAGAATATCCCTTGGTCGCCCCAGCCGGAGAGGCCGCGTGCGATGTCCGGGGACTGCTGGTTGATGAGGCTCTCCACTTCGAGGAGGTCTCCGCATATCGTGTTGTCCTCGCCCCAAAGGCTCATATACTCCCGGGTATAGCCGATGTCGTTGACGGCCTCGCGGACAAGCTCGCGGATGAATTGCGGGCTGAATGACACGCGGCTCGACACCTCGCCTCCGAGGGTGACGCGGGAGTTCTTTATCTGCACCTCGACGGCGTAGCGCGTGTCGGGGTCTTGCTCTATGTACCTGTCGAGGAGGTACTGGCTGATGTAGTCTGCGATTTTGTCGGGGTGTCCGGGGGATACATACTCGGAAAATTTCTTCATAACTTGTGGGATTTGCGTTTGTGGCAAAGGTAACAAATGTTTGTAGAAAAAGCACTATTTCTCCGCTTTTCGGCACGGTTCGGGCTGTTTTTCGCACGAAATCGGCGGGAAATCGCACGAAATCGCCTCGCGGAGCATCTCGATTGTCGCCCGGCCGTAAAGCTCCGAGGGGGTTGTCCGGAAGACCCTCCAGCCGAGGAGCGCGCC